>JAKAGJ010000296.1 GCA_021815655.1 Deltaproteobacteria bacterium
CACAGCTGGCTGGCCATCTGCCGGTTACGGAATACGCTGGGGTTCAGGAAGCCCATGACGCTCAAGCTCATGCACAGGTTGCGGACCTCGTTGTAGCCCACGGCCACCACCGCCCGGCGCACGGTGGTCACCTCGAACTGAAAGGCGTAGTAGGCCGAGTTGGCCATGGCTAACAGTTTGCTGGTCAGGGCCTGATCGTTTTTAAGCACCCGCTCGATATCGGTGGCCGAGGAACTGGGCTGTTCCAGCAGGTTGATGATCTGGCCCAGGACGCTGGGCAGGGTGGGCAGGTTGCGGACCTTGTATTGAAAACCTTTGAGCATGGCGGCGTTTTCCGTGGCGTGCCCGGGTGGGGCTTCTATCCCGCGCCAGCCGCCCCCAGGGACGGCGCGGGATGGCCCGGCCCGCGGTCAAGATGAGTAAGCCCTTGCTTGCCTTGCCGTATTGTGCCACATTATAACCTAAACTTAAGAATCTTTGTGGTTTTGCTGCTGGGCGACGGACCATAGGGGGCGGTAAGTCATTCACCGGGTTTGGGCCCATGAGTTGTTGAGCCTGGCGGGGCCTGCCGGGCGGGCCGGCGTCAGCCGGCGAGGATGATCAACCGCGTGAATGACCTATCCCCCATACACCTGTTCAACATCATCTTGGAATCCCTGGACGTTCCCGCCTTTATCTGCGAGTTGGATCACGACCTGCGGCCGGGGCCCTGCCTGGCCCTCAACCAGGCGGCCAGCCGCTGGCTGGGCTTTGCCCCCGCCGAGTGCGCCGCCCTCTTGGAGGGCGTGGTCAGCTTAAGCCTCCCCGATTTGGTCGCCGATCTTAAACAGGACGGGCGGGCCACCCTGGACCTGGAAACCACCAATCCCCAAGGCCAAGCCCAGAGCCTGGACCTGGGCTGCCGCCTGTTGCGGGTCCATGACCACCGCTACCTGTTCTGCCGGCCCGACGGCGAAACCGACGCCAAGGGGGAATGGCACCAGCCGGGCCTGAGTTCGCGCATTTTGAAGGGCCTGCGCGAAGGCGTGGCGGTGAGCGACGGCCAGGGCCGGGTGCTGGCCACCAACCCCGCCCTGGCCCGGCTCCTGGGCCTGGAGCCCGGCGGCGGGGGCCAGGAACACCTGGAGCAACTGCTCTCGCGCTTCTCGGGGGTGGACTACGCCGGACAGGTGCTGCCGGTGCTGGAGGACCAGGGCTTCTGGCGCGGGGCGGCCCGCAACCCCCTGGGACCCTTTCCCGGCACCCTGTACCAGATCAGCCTGGCCAGCCTCAAGGAGGACGGGGGCGGCGCCACCCACCACGTGGCCCTGTTCAGCGAACAGGCCTGGGACCTCTCCACCCAGGACCAGCTCCTGCACCTGGCCCACTTCGATCCCCTCACCGGCCTGCCCAACCGTTCCCTTTTCGGCGAGCGTCTGGTGTCGGCCATGGCCCACGCCCGCCGCCGCGGCCTGGGCCTGGCGGTCTTGTTCCTGGACCTGGACAACTTCAAGACCATCAACGACAGCCTGGGGCACAGCCTGGGCGACGAGCTCTTGAAGGCCGTGGCCCGGCGCCTGCAAGAGTGCGTGCGCGCCGAGGACACCGTGGCCCGCCTGGGCGGCGACGAGTTTTTGCTGCTCTTGCAGGACATCGGCAACGCCACGGCGGCGGCCATGGCCGGCCGGCGGGTGCTCAACAGCCTGGCCGAGCCCTTCATGATCGAGCGCCACGAGCTTTTCGTCAGCGTCAGCGTGGGCATAACCCTGTTCCCCCACGACGGGGAGGACACCGAGACCCTCATCAAGAACGCGGACATGGCCATGTACCGCGCCAAGGACGAGGGCAAGCGCGGCCTGCACCTCTACAGCCCGGCCCTGAACAACGAGGTGAACCGCCGCCTGCTCATGGAGAACAATCTGCGCAAGGGGCTCACCCGGGGCGAGTTCGAGGTGTACTACCAGCCCAAGGTGCGCCTGAACGACGGCCAGGTGACGGGCATGGAGGCCCTGATCCGCTGGCACCAACCCGAGGTGGGCATGATAAGCCCCGTGGAGTTCATCCCCCTGGCCGAGGAATCGGGGCTCATCCTGCCCATCGGCGAATGGGTGCTGCGCGAGGCCTGCCATTTCACCAAGGCCTTGCACGACGCCGGCCAACCGGACCTCTCGGTGGCCGTGAACCTCTCCACCCGCCAGTTGTTGTGGCAGTTCGACCTGGTGGACATGCTGGAGGCCACCCTGGCCGAGAGCGAGTTGCCGCCCCAGAACCTGGAGCTGGAGGTGACCGAGAGCGTCATCATGCGCAACCTGGAGGCCTCCATCGCCACCATGCGGCGCATCCGCGAGCTGGGCATCCGCATCTCCCTGGACGACTTCGGCACCGGCTATTCCTCGCTCTTTTATCTGAAGAAGCTGCCCATCGACACCATCAAGATCGACCGCGCCTTTGTGCGCGACCTGCCCCACAACCGCGAGGACGTGGCCATCATCCAGGGCATCATCTCCATGGCCCGCAGCCTCAACCTGGAGGTGGTGGCCGAGGGCGTGGAAACCAGGGAGCAGCTGGACTTCCTGCGCCAAAGCCATTGCCACCTCATGCAGGGTTTTCTGTTCAGCCAGCCCCTGCCCGGCCCGGCCTTCACCGGCCTGCTGGAGCGGGGCGACCGCCTCTGATCGCCCGCCCCGCCGGGGCGGACGCCAGCCCGGGGCTATGGTATAGGTTGACCATAAACCCCATACCGCGATCCCCCCAGCAGGGCGGCCAGGAACATGACCAGCGACATCATTAAAGCCATAGACCGGCTGCGCCAGCAGCGCCAGGCCCTGATCCTGGCCCACAACTACCAGCGCGGCGAGATTCAGGACATCGCCGACTTCGTGGGCGACTCCCTGGAGCTAAGCCGCCAGGCCGCGGCCACCGACGCCCGGGTAATCGTCTTTTGCGGCGTGCACTTCATGGCCGAGACGGCCAAGATACTCTCGCCGGACAAGACCGTGCTGCTGCCCGACCTTCATGCCGGCTGTCCCATGGCCGACATGATTACCCCCGAGCAGTTGGCCGCCGAAAAGGCCAAGCACCCGGGGGCGCAGGTGGTCTGCTACGTCAACTCCAGCGCCGCGGTCAAGGCCCTGTGCGACGTCTGCTGCACCTCGGCCAACGCCATAAAGGTCGTTGAGGCCATGGCCCCGGACCGGCCCGTCATCTTCGTGCCCGACCAGTACCTGGGCCACTATGCCCAAGAAAAGACCGGCCGCGAGCTGATCCTGTGGCCCGGCTATTGCCCCACGCACATGAAGATCACCGTGGAGCAGATCGTCGCGCTCAAGGCCCAGCACCCCGGCGTCGAGGTGGTGGTGCACCCCGAGTGCCGCCCCGACGTGGTTCAGGCCGCCGACCAGGCGCTGTCCACCGGCGGCATCCTGCGCTATGCCCGCTCCTACCAGGGCCAAACCCTGATCGTGGGCACCGAGACCGGCATCCTGCACCGCCTGGCCAAGGAAAACCCGGGCAAGACCTTCATCCCCGTCAACGACAAGGCCGTGTGCCCCAACATGAAGCGCATCACCCTGGAAAAGGTCCTGGCCAGCCTGGAGAGCATGCGGCACCCCATCGAGGTGCCCGAGGACATCCGCCAGAAGGCCCTGGCCTCGGTGGAACGCATGCTGGCCCTGTAGCCCACCCCAAGAAAACTGCATTTTCTTGGGGACCCCGGGCCGCGAGCCGCTGCGGGTGAATACGGGCAGGTGGGCGTTGCCGCCAAGACCTAGGCCGGCGGCTCCCGTGCAGGGCATGATCCGTTAATACTCGGGCGAGGATAAACCCCGCCCCTACATTAAGAGCAGCCTTGGCCAACGCAATCTTAATGTAGGGGCGGGGTTTATCCCCGCCCGCATCTCACAGATAGTGTCATCGCGCGCGTAGCGAAGCAATCCGCCCTGCTTTCTCCACTGGCGCGGCTTTGGGTCGCGGAGGACCGGGGCGGAGGCATTTGTGCCGCGATTGCCTCGTCGCCTGGCGGCTCCTCGCAATGACTTATTTTCTTTTCCGCCGCTGGCTCCACCGGGAGCCGCCAGCCCTGGCCCAAGCCGCAAAGTCAATCGACCCGAGGTGCCCGGCCGGGGGCACCCGGCCCGATGTGTATGCGCCCCGCCGCCGCTGCTCGCGGCTTGACCTGAGGGCGGGTGGGGGTATATGGTGCTGAATCGCGCTCAGAAGGGGGGACATGAGGCGCGAGCCCGGCCAGCTCTGTTCCCAGACACGGCCCCGCCGGCGCAGGCGGGGGCGGCGAAATGAGGTA
>JAKAGJ010000297.1 GCA_021815655.1 Deltaproteobacteria bacterium
ACGCCGCCCCAGCTCCACCACGGTGCTGATGTACTCGCGGCCGTGGATGCCGTCGCGGGTGGGGCGCACGATTTCGCTCATGTCGGTCCACATCTGGTCGAAGCCCGGCCCCGAGAACTTGCCACGGTAGCCGGCGCCCGAGACGGGTATCTTGCCGGTCTCGGCCTGCTTCCACAGGGTGGCCAGTATTTCCGGGCGCCAGTATTCGTCGCCCAGGCGGTCGAACTGGGGGTTGCGGCCGCGGCTGAGGATGGCCTTCTTGCAGTCCTGCACGCAGCGCATGCAGCTCAGGCAATCGATATCTATGGTGTCCACCACCCGCTGGGCGTCGAAGCTGTGCTTCTGGTAGACCTTGTAAATGCAACTGGTGCGCTTGACGCACTTCAAGCACCCCAGGCAGCCCTCGTTCTCGAAGGCCGCCGTCTTGGTCACCGGCGCGAAGCGCGGCGGGGTGGGGTTGACGTCGACGTGGTACTTCTTAGGCATCGTTAGATTCCTGCCTTGTGCTTCTTCTGGTTCAGCCCGGGTATGCTCTTAGACCTGGGGCCTGGGGGACAGACCAGCGGCCGCCACGATCTCGGGCAAGAGTTCCTCGGCCTCGATGGCCTGCAGGTGCACGCCCTTGACCCCGGGTATCTCCTTGACCGCCTGGATCAGCTCCAACGTGACCTTGATGCCCTCGGCCTGGGTGTCCTTGGCCTGCTTCATGCGCGCGATCAACTCGGCGGGGACCTCCACGCCGGGCACCTGGCGGTCCATGTAGCTGAGCATGCCGGCCGAGCGGGGCACGATGATGCCGGCCAGGATGGCGGCCTTGTCGGTCAGCCCCATGTCGCGGGCCTTGGCCACCTGGGCGGCGAAGGCCGGCACGTCGTAGACGGCCTGGGTCTGCACGAAGTCGGCGCCGGCGGCGATCTTCTTGGCCAGGCGCAGCACCCGGTAGTTGCGCGGGGTGCCCAAGGGCGTCCAGGCCGCGCCGATGAAAAAGGGCGCCGGCTCGGCGATGGCGTCGCCGCCCAGCTGACGGGCCTCGTCGCGCAGGCCCTTGATGGTGGCGATAAGCTGCATGGAGTCGATGTCGTAGACGTTCTTGGCGCCGGGATGGCCCTTGAGCTTGCCGGCGGCGCTTGCCTTCTGGTGATCGCCGGACAGCGCCAGCACGTTCCTTAGGCCCAGCGCCGAGGCGCCCAGCAAATCGGACTGCATGGCGATGCGGTTGCGGTCGCGGCAGACCATCTGCATCACGGGCTCGCACCCCATGTCCAGGATGATCTTGGAGGCGGCGATGGAGGACATGCGCACCACGGCGGTCTGGTTGTCGGTGACGTTGTAGCCGTCGCCCAGGCCCTTCAAGAGGGCCGCCTTCTTGCGCAGGGGCTCGGGGTTGGGGCTCTGGGGCGGACCGATCTCCAGCGTCAGGGCGAAATGACCGGCCAGCAGCACTTTCTCCAGTTGGGTTCCCACGCGCGGTTTCATGAGCGCAAATCCTCCCTCAGCATTCTCTTGGGGCCGCCATGGCCGGAGTTGGACCAATCCTTGGCCGGGCGGACCTTGGCCAGGTCCTCCAGGCGGCCGCGGGCCTCGGCGCGTTCCACGATCAGGCGCCAGATGCACTCGGTGTCAGGGTCCACCTCGCACTTGCCGTCCTTGCGGGTGCCGCCGCAGGGGCCGTTCATCAGGCTCTTGGCGCAGCGGGCCACCGGGCACAGGCCGAAGGTCTCGCCCAGCATGCAGTCGCCGCAGGCGGCGCAGCGGGCCGTCCACAAGCCAGGCTGCTCGCGGATGGCCAGCGAGGTGGTGTTGACGCCGGGATACAGCGGCAGATCAATGAAGCGCTCGGCCACCAGTTGCATGCCGATGCCGCAGGACAGGCTCATGATGGCGTCCACCTGGGGCGCGATCTCGGCCAGTTCCTCCACGAACTCCGGCTCGCACTGGCGCTCCAGGGTCTTGGTGATGATGTTGACGTCCTGGCCCTGCTCCTTGAGCCCCATTTTGAGCACCGGGGCCAGGGTCAGCACCTCGCGCTCGCCGCCGGCGGCGCACTCGGCCACGCAAGTGGCGCAGCCCACCAGCAGGATGTTCTTATGGCCCTTCAAGGAGGCCAAAAGCTCCGGAATTGGTTTCCACTCGGCTACTATCATTGGAGGTTGTCTCCTTTCATGGGATTGGGTCCCAGGGCCTTGACCTCGGAGGCCATCTGGCCGGCCAAGGCGAGGATGTCCTTGAGCGAGAGCCCGGAGACGCGCCTCAAGGCCACGCGCTCGGGGCCCATGTTCACCAGGCCCAGGAGCTGGCGGGCCCGCTGCACGCGGCGTTCGGCCTTGAGGCTGCCGGTCAAAAAGCGGCAGGCCTTTTCCGGACAGGCCAGGAGGAGCACACCGTCGGCCCCTTGCTCCACTATCTTGAGCATCTGATAGGCCTCCACCTTGCTGCTGCAAGGCAGAAGCACCAGCCGGACTCCCAGGCCCAAAGCCTGGCGCGCGCCCTCGGGGGGCCGCTCCTCGGCGTCCAGGGCCTGCCGGCAGTAGAGCACCACGATCTCCGGCTGAAAGTTAGGGTCGGGTTTGGCGGCGGCCATCGTCACTCCTTTCCACGGTTCCTCCTGCGCGCCCAGTGGCTAGCGGATCAGCGATCCTTGGGCCAGGGCGACAAAGTTGGCAAAGACGCGTTCGGCCTGGGCCAAGAGCTCCGGGCCGCGTTCATCGTATAACTTCAGGATCTGCTCCCGCGAGGCCGTCCCGCCGAACCAGGCGCGGGCCAGCTCCGGCGAGGCCTCCACATGAAACTGCAAGCCAAAGGCCCGCCCCAGGGCAAAGGCCTGATGGGGCACCTCGTCGCCGCTGGCCAGGAGCGCCGCGCCGGGGGGCAGGTCAAAGGTGTCCCCGTGCCATTGCAGCACCGTAAGCTCCGGCCCCAGGCCGGCCAGCAGGGCCGAGGCCCGCCCGGCCGGCGTCAGGCTGACCGTGCGCCAGCCCACCTCCTGGACCGGGGCCTGGCGCACCGCCGCGCCGGCGGCCTTGGCGATGAGCTGGGCGCCCAGGCAGATGCCCAGCACCGGCAGCCCGGCGTCCAGGGAGTTCTTCAAGAGGATGTCCTCGTCCTTGAGCCAGGGGTGGGCATCCTCTTCATAGACATTCATGGGCCCGCCCAGGCACAGCAGGGCATCATAACCCTGGGGACCGTGGGGCGGGGTCTGGCCGTCCCAGGCCTGCACAAAGGCCATCTCGTGCCCGCGTTCCAGCAGGTACTGGCCCAGCCAGCCGGGTCCCTCCTGGGGGTGGTGTTGGATGACCAACAGGCGCATGGCCTAGTTCCAGCCCGGGCGGTAGTGGTTGGTGATGGGCAGGCGCCGGTCGCGGCCAAAGGCCTTGGGGGTGATCTTCACCCCCGGCGGGGCCTGACGGCGCTTGTACTCGTTCAGGTCCACCAGACGCACGATGTCCCGCACCACCTGGGGGTCGAAGCCCAGGGCCGCGATCTCGCCGGGGTCCTTGTCCCGCTCCACGTAGGCCGTGAGGATGGGGTCCAGCACCGCGTAGGGGGGCAGGGAATCCTCGTCCTTCTGGTCGGGCCTCAACTCGGCCGAGGGCGGGCGGGTCATGACGCTCTGGGGGATGATCTCGCGGCCGGCCTGGGCGTTGACGTGCTCGGATATCTGGTAGACCAGGGTCTTGGGCACGTCCTTGATTACCGCGAAGCCGCCGGCCATGTCGCCGTAGAGGGTGCAGTAGCCCACCGCCGTCTCGCTCTTGTTGCCGGTGGTCAAGACCAGCCAGCCGAAGCGGTTGCTTAGGCCCATGAGGATGTTGCCGCGGATGCGCGCTTGCAGGTTCTCCACCTCCACGCCCCGGGGGCCGGGACCGAAGGCCGGGTCCAGCTCGCTTAAATACACCTCCAGGATGGCCTTGATGGGCACCGTGACGAGGCGGATACCCAGGTTGGCGGCCAGGACCTCCGCGTCGGTGCGAGTCTCCCGGGAGGTGAACTGGCTGGGCATGGTCACGCCCACCACGTTGTCCGCCCCCAGGGCCTCCACGGCCACCGCCGCCACCAGGGAGGAGTCGATGCCGCCGGAGAGCCCCAGCACCACCTTCTTGAAGCCGTTCTTGCGCACATAGTCGCCGGTGCCCAGCACCAGGGCCTGGTAGACCTCACTGGCCGGGCCGGGCTCGGGGGCCAGGCTGGGCGGGACGCTGTCCGGCCGGCGGGCGGCCGGCGCCGGCAGGCTGATGAGGCGGTCCGGGGCCGGCACCGGGGCC
>JAKAGJ010000298.1 GCA_021815655.1 Deltaproteobacteria bacterium
CGCCTGCGCGACGTGGCCGGCCCCGAGTTGACCCGCCTGCGCGACGAGCTTAAAGAATCGGTTTTCCTGGGGGTCTTGGGGCGCGGCGAGGTGACGGTGGTGGATACCCGCCAGCCCCCGGGGGTCATCCGCATCGCCGCCGGGCCAGGCACCCGCCTGCCTCTCACCGCCGGGGCGGTGGGCAAGGTTTTCCTGGCCGGCCTGGCCCCGGCCAAGCTGGAGCAGGTGATGGCCCAGGGGCTCAAAACCTACACCCCCCAGACCGTCACCGATCCCCAGATCTTCCGCCAGCAGGTGGAACAGGTGCGCCGCCAGGGGCATGCCCTGGAGCGCGACGAGTATCTCCTGGGGGTCTGGGGCGTGGCAGTGCCCCTGGGAGCCCAGGCCGGTCTGCCGGCGGCCCTGTGGTCGGTGGGCTTCACCAGCGCGCTCAGCCCCGGGCGCCTGGAAAAAATCGCCGCCGCCCTGACCCAGGCGGCCCGGCGGGTCAGCCAGGCCCTCAACCAGCGCAGCCTGCCCAGCGGCGGCTAGGGGCCGCTCGAGGTCATCGTTGGCTTGGCTCGCAAACGGGCCATGAGCCCACCCCAAGACGGCTTTGGCCGACACTCGCCTAAAGCAGCTCCGCGCCGCTGAGCACCAGCACCAGGTGCTTGTAGACCTCGGGGTCCAGGTGGCTTTCCAATTCCTGGCGCATTACCGAAAGGGCGTCGAAAGGCGTGCGGGCTTCGGCGTAGGCGCGCTTGCTCACCAGGGCGTCGTAGACGTCGGCCACGGCCAGGGCCCGCACCGGCAGGGGAATCTCCGCGCCCTCGAGCCCGGCGGGATAGCCCGAGCCGTCCAGCCACTCATGATGAAAAAGAATGCCGTTGAGGGCCGGCTGGCCCAGGGGCACGCCGGCGCACAGCCCGGCCCCCAGCACGGGGTGGGCCTGCACCTTCTGGCGCTCGCTCTCGCTTAGCTTTACGGGCTTGTCCAATATCTTCCTGGAGACGCGCGTCTTGCCGATGTCATGCAGCAGGGCGCCCAGCCCGGTTTGCACCACCGTTTCCTCAGGCAGGCCCAGGCGCCCCAGCATCACCGTGGTGTAGACGAAGACGTTAACGCAGTGGCTGTAGGTCTGGTAGTGGTGGGAGATGAGGGCGGCCACGCTCTTGAGCGAGGATTCGCGCAGCAAGAACTGCACCCCCGTGGTGGCCAATTGCAAGAGCTTTTGGTGTTGCTGGGCCGACAGGCCCCCGGGCAGCCGGTTCTGGAAGGCCTCGCGCAGCATGCCCAGCGAGGCATCGTAAAAGACCTTGGCCCGCGCCGCCATGGGCCGCGAGTCGTCCAGGAGCACCTGCCCCAGGTTGCCTTCCAGGTAGGCCTCGAACTGCTCGCGGTGGGCCGCCAGCACGTAGACCTCGTCCACTCCGTTGGCCTTGAGTTTCTGCAGGTTCTCGTCGCTGAAGGGCTCGTCGGGGTGGGCCCAGAGCAGGTAGCGTTCCTTTAGGCGCAGGTACACCCCGAAGCTGCCCCGTGAGTGGGGAAAGAGCAACCGCGGCGAAATGGCGAAGTAATAGCCAGCCGTGAGTTCCAGGGCCTGGTCGGGCATGATTCGTCTTCCATCCAAGGGCCCTGGGCGCTTGGGGCGGGCCGGGGCGGCAAATTCGGCGGCCAGGTGACACCAGGTCTTACTATAGGACTAACGCCTGGGCATTACCAGCCTTTTGCGCCAGGGGCTCGCACCCGGAACCAGGGGCCTTCCACCAATTCCTGTCGGCAGCGGGGGCAGCGGCCAGGGGTGTCCAGACGCCGGCGCTCCCGGAAGGCGTAGCCGCATTGGCGGCAGCGGGCCGGGCTGATCTCTAAGCGGTCTTTCAGGCTTTTTTGCAGGTGGGGCAGATGCTCCTCCACCTCGCGCGGGGTGAGCAGCAGGATGCGGGCCAGGTCGACGGCCGTCAACTCCTCCCGCTCCAGCAGGTGGATCATGGTCTGGCGCAGGGTAAGGCTCATGCCGAGGACCGGCGCAAGGGTTGATGGCGGCCTCGGCCCCGCCAGGCAGCCCCGGGAACCCGGTCCAGAGCAATCCGCGACACGGACCGCATCGCTTACCGCTGCTTCCTCCCGGACCTGACGGGGTTCACGACCGTCCGTCGCGCGGTGTCCGGTGAGAACCCGAGACTGCCTGCCGGGGCCGAAGCCCGGCCAGGGTTGTTATACACCACCAGGCGGTAAAAAACAGCGCTGAATCCGCCCCGAGCAGCCAGGGTCCGCCGCGCAAAAGACCGCCCCGCCGCCAGGATACGCGTGCGGGGCAGGTGCCGGCCTAGGTTGTCAAGATAGGGACGGAACCCGGCGCGCGGGCAAATCAGCTGTCCACGCGCTCCTTCAGCTCCTTGCCCACCTTGAAGAAGGGCAGCTTTTTCTTGCCCACCTCAATGATTTCGCCCGTCTTGGGGTTGCGCCCCTGGTAGCCGTCGTAGTCCTTGACCTTGAAGCTGCCGAACCCGCGAATCTCCACCCGGTCACCCCGGACCAAGGCCTCTTCCACGGAGCCGAACATGGTGTTGATGACCATCTCGGCCTTTTTGATCGTCAGGCCCTCGGCCTTGGCCAGCGACTCGATTAGCTGGGATTTGTTCATGGACGGGCTCTCCTTCAGAGGACTAAAATCACCAACGTGTTGTCGGACCTTGATAATAGGCAGACCGCCACCCGCTGTCAAGGGCCATGGCCCGGGCCTCCCCATACTGGCCCCGCCGATTTGTTTTATCAATTTCTTCAGATTATGCGTAGTTGACCTGCCCCCCTTATGTCAAGCATTTTTCGCGCCCCACCGGCGGGGGGCCGGGGCATGAAAGGCCTCGACTTGCCACCAGTTAGCCGCTATAGTCCATCAGCGTCCCGGCGCCCGGAGCCCCGGGAGCGCCCGGAACCAGCGCCAGCCGGCAGCCCACGGCGGTGCCGGAGCGGGGGAGAGACCGTCCCCCCGGCTTGGCTGGCAAGTCCCATTGGCCAGTGGAGAAGCCATGTATGTAGTGGTCATGGCTGGCGGCAGCGGCACCCGCTTCTGGCCGGCCAGCCGGCGCAGACGCCCCAAGCAGCTCTTGACCCTCACCGGCCAGCGCAGCCTCTTGCAACAGACCGTGGAGCGCTTGGGCCCCCTGGCCGGTCCCGACCAGGTGCTGGTGGTCACCGGACTGGGGCACGCCGACGGCGTGCGCCAGCAACTGCCCCAGGTGCCGGACTGCCAGGTGTTGGCCGAGCCCTTGGCGCGCAATACCGCCGCCGCCGCTGGTCTGGCCGCGGCCTGGGTGGCCCGCCGCGACCCCCAGGCAGTGTGCCTGGTGCTGCCCGCCGACCACCTCATCACCGATGAATCGCTGTTCCTGGCCACCCTCAAGCGAGCCATCGAGTTGGCTCGCCAAGAGGACGTGCTGGTCACCCTGGGGCTCACCCCGCGTTTTCCCGCCACCGGCTTCGGCTACATCGAGACCGGCCAGGTGCTGGACGAGACCCCGCCCCAGGTGCGCCAGGTGGCCGGGTTCCACGAGAAGCCGGCCCTGGAGGTGGCCCGGCAATATCTGCGATCAGGCCGCCACCTCTGGAACTCGGGCATGTTCGCCTGGCGGGCCGAGGTGCTGCTAAAGGAGATCGCCCGCCATCTGCCCGACCTGGCCGCCGGCCTGGCCGAGCTGGCCCCCAGCCTGGGCACCCCCAGCCAGGAGGCGGCGCTTGGCGAGATATATCCCCGGCTGCCCTCCATCAGCGTGGACCACGGCGTGCTGGAAAAATCCCCCCACCTGCGGGTGGTCAAGGCTGATTTCGGCTGGTCAGACCTGGGCTCCTGGGAGGCGGTGGCCGAGCTATGGCCCGCCGACCCGGCCGAGAATGTCTGCCAGGATGGGCGGCTGCTGGCCATCGAGTCCCAGGGCAACGTGGTCAGCGCGGGCGGGCGGTTGACCGCGCTGTTGGGGGTCAAGGACCTGGTGGCCGTGGTCACCGACGACGTGCTCCTGATCCTGCCCCGCCAGCGCTGCCAGGACGTGCGCCAGGTGATCGACAGCCTCAAGGAGCAGGGCCTTGATGAGTTTTTGTAGCGGCGCCGCCGGGATGGCCGCCGATTTCTTTGCCCCTGACCGCGCGCCCGGGCGCCAGGTGCCCGCATGAGCAGCAATCCCGGCCCCCTGCTCTTGGCCCCGGTCTACCTGGACAAGGTTTGGGCCAGCCCCGGCCTGGCCGCGCCCTGGGACGAGATC
>JAKAGJ010000299.1 GCA_021815655.1 Deltaproteobacteria bacterium
GGCATCGCCCTGCAACGGGAGCCACCGGCGCTGGCCACGCCTACAGCCTCAACCGACCCGTTATCGCCCCGTGGCGGGCACGCCACCCCAGGGGAGGGCACGCCGCCCTTGCCCCATGCCTGGCCCCATGCTACAAAAAATATATCCTCGCGCGGCGCCCCAAGCCTCTAATCCCCACGGGAGCAGCTTGCAAGAACACGAGCCCCTCAGCGAAGTGCAGGAACTGGCCCAGGAGCTGGAGAAGTACCGCCAGATCGTGGAGACGGCCGGCGACGCCGTGGTCAGCGTCAACCAGCACCACGAGGTGGTGTACATGAACGCCGCCGCCGAGCGCCTATTCGGCTATGAGCGCGGGGAGGTCCTGGGCGGCGATTTGGCCCCCTTGATCCCCCAGGAGCACCGCCAGGCCCACCGCCACTACCTGGAGCGCTACCTGCGCACCGGCCAGGCCCGGCTCATGGGGCACTCCGCCGAGCTGTTGGCCCAGCGCAAGGACGGCACCCGCCTGCCCATCTCCATCAGCTTCAGCCAGGCCAACCTGCCCGACGGCCCCCTGTTCACGGCCATCATGCGCGATCTCTCCGCCGAGCGCAGCCTGGCCCAGCAGGTAAAGCAGAGCCAGCAGTTGGCCCTGGTGGGGCAGACCGTGGCCACGGTGAGCCACGAAATTCGCACTCCCCTGGTGCTCATCGGCGGCTTCGCCCGCCAATTGGGCAAGGAAAAAGACCTAAGCCCCCAGGGCCGGCACAAGCTGGAGTTGATAACCCAGGAGGTCAAGCGCCTGGAAGGGCTATTGAGCGAGCTGAACGACCTGGCCCGCCCCCAGCGCTACGCCTGGCAGGAGGTGGCCCTGCCCAGGGTGCTGGAGCGGGTGCGGGAGCTGATGGAGCCCCAACTGGCCCGCGACGGCCTGCGCCTGAAGCTGGAGCTGGCCCCAGGCATGCCCCGGGTGGCCGCCGACCCCGACCGCCTGAGCCAGGTGCTCATCAACCTCTTGCAGAACGCGGCCCAGGCCTCCCAGCCCGGCCAGGAGATCACCCTGAGCCTGGAGGCCGGCCCCCTGGGCCAAGCCCTGCTCACCATCAGCGACCAGGGCAGCGGCATCGCACCCCAGCACCTAGCCCAGGTCTTCGACCCCTTCTTCACCACCAAGCAACGGGGCACCGGCCTGGGCCTGCCCCTGGCCCGACGCATCGTGGAGGAACATGGCGGCCACCTGGAGCTGGAGAGCCAGGCCAGCCTGGGCACCCGGGTGCGCGTGAGCCTGCCGGGCCTGGGCCTGGGTGGCCCCGCCTCCGCCCCGGCCTCGGCCGGGGGTTGATTTCAGCGGGGCGCTGATTATAATTCCTGCCATAATCGGCACTTTTCAGGCGGGATTGCCATGCCCATCCTTTCCATACGCACCTACCCCGACCCGGTGCTCAGCCAGGTTTGTCAGCCGGTGGAGGCCGTGGAGAGGTCCCTGGTGGAGTTGGCCGAGAGCATGGCCGAAACCATGTACGCGGCCCCGGGCATCGGCCTGGCCGCGCCCCAGGTGGGGCATTCCCTCAACCTGGTGGTGATCGACACCGCCCGGGGCGAGGAGCGCGGCACCCCCCTGTTTCTTTTCAACCCCCGCATCGTGGAATCCTCCGGCGAGGCGGTCTTCGAGGAAGGCTGCCTTTCGGTGCCCGACTACACCGCCGATGTCAGCCGCAGCGAGCGGGTGGTGGTGCAGGCCCTGGACCGCGAGGGGCGCCCCATCAGCATCGAGGCCCAGGGGCTCACGGCCATCTGCCTGCAACACGAGTTGGACCACCTGGTGGGCCGGCTCTTCCTGGACCGCATCAGCCCCCTGAAGCGGGCCCTGTACCGCAAGCGCCGCCTCAAGCAACTCAGAAAAGCCAGCGAGTAAGCGCGCCACCGGCCTTACCCCTGGGCGCCGAAATCCAGACTGGGCGGCACCAGTTTGCCAACATAGGTAACCAGCAGTCATTGCGAGCCAAGCGCGGCAATCTCCCGTTTCGCTCTTTCGCTAGCCAGGCATGGCGCAAGCACGAGGCGGGAGATTGCTTCGTCGCTTACACTCCTCGCAATGACAGCTATTTGCTATATATAGTGAATTGAGTCGCCTTGGTATGGACGAGACTGTAAAGCGCCTCTGCCTGGCGTGTCAGGATAAGCCGATGGGTGCAAATACCTCCCTCTTGGACCTGGTCTTCCTGGGCACCCCCGACATCGCCGTGCCCTCCCTGGAGGCCCTGGCGCGGGCCGGCCACCGCATCAAGCTGGTGGTAACCCAGCCCGACCGCCCGGCCGGGCGCGGGCGCAAGCTCACCCGCTGCCCGGTGGCCTTGACCGCCGACGCCCTGGGCCTACGGGTGATTCAACCCCCAAGGGTGGCCCTGGCCGCCGAACAGATCGCCGCCGCTCAAGCCGACGCCCTGGCGGTGCTGGCCTTTGGCCAGATACTGCCCGCCCCCGTGCTGGCCGCCGGCCGCCTGGGGGCCGTCAACGTGCACACCTCGCTCCTGCCGGCCCTGCGCGGGGCGGCGCCCATCAGCCGCGCGGTGATGGGGGGGCTGACCCGCACGGGGGTGAGCACCATGTTCATGGACCTTGGCATGGACACCGGCGACATAATCTTCCAGCAGGCCACCGACATCGGCCCGCAGGAGACCGCCGGCCAGCTCAGCGACCGCCTGGCCCTGCTGGGAGCCGACCTCTTGCTGGGCACCCTGGAGGCCCTGGCCCGGGGCCAGGCCCCCCGCACCCCCCAGGACCAGGCCCTGGCCAGCCATGCCCCCCGTCTGACCAAGGCCGAGGGGCTAATCGACTGGTCGCGGCCGGCCCGGGAGCTGGATTGGCTGGTGCGCGGCTGCGACCCCTGGCCGGGGGCCTACACCCTGCTTGAGGGCCAGCCCTTGAAGCTCTTCGCCCCCACCCTGGTGCTGGCCGAGGAGTCCGCCGCCGCCCCCGGCACCTGGCTGCCGCCCCGCCCCGGCCTGGAGGACTGGCTCCTGGTGGCCTGCGGCGTTGGCGTGCTGGGCCTCAAACAGGCCCAGGCCGCCGGCAAAAAGCGCCTCATGGCCCGGGACTTCGCCCGCGGCCTGGCCACGGGGCCGGGCCGGCGGCTGGGGTGCTGATGAACCCCCGGCGGGCCGCCCATCGCGTCCTGACCCTGCTGGAGCAGACCCCCCGCCGCCTGGAAGCGCTCCTGGACGAGGAACTGGCCCACCACGCCAGCGCCCCGCCCCGGGACCGGGCCTTTTGCGCCAACCTGGTCTACACCGTGCTGCGCCAGCGGGCCTGGTTGGACCATCTGCTGGCCGCCTTTGTGCGCCGGCCCCTGGAGCGCCTGGATAAGCCGGTGCTCTGGGTGCTGCGCCTGGGCGCGGCGGAGCTGGTCTGCCTGCGCACCCCCGACCACGCCGCCGTGCACGCCGGGGTGAGCCTGGCCCGCTCCCTGGGCCTGCATGCCGCCACCGGCCTGGTCAACGCCAGCCTGCGCGCCCTGGCCCGGGGCTGGCCCCAGGCGCCCCCGCCGGCGGGCGACGCCGCCAGCGTGCTGGCCGTGCGCCATTCCCACCCGGCCTGGCTGGTGGCCGAGCTGCTGGAGAGCCTGGGCGCTGTCCAGACCGAGGCCTGGCTGAAGGCCAACCAAGAGCCCCGCCCGCCGGCCCTGCGCGCCAACCTCCTGCGCATCAGCCGCCAGGGCCTGGCCGAGCTTTTGGCGCCCGCCTGCCCGAACTTGAGCCAGCACCCCCTGGCCCCCGAGAGCCTGATATTGTCCGGCCCCCACCCGCCGGTGGCCGCCCTGCCCGGTTTCAAGGAGGGCCTGTGGCAGATGCAGGACCCCGGGGCCACGGCCCTGGGGCATCTGGTGGGGGTGCGGCCTGGCATGCGAGTGCTGGACCTGTGCGCCGGGGCCGGCGGCAAGACCGGGCATTTGGCGGCCTTGATGCGGGACCAGGGCGAACTCTTGGCCGTGGAGCCCTCGCCGGGGAGGGCGGCGGGCCTGCGGGATAACCTGGCCCGCCTGGGCGTGACCTGCGCGCGGGTGCTCCAGGCCGACGGCACCGCCCTGCCCGCCAGCCTGGGCCTCTTTGACCGCATCCTGGTGGACGCCCCGTGCAGCGGCCTGGGGGTGCTGGGCCGGCGCCCGGACCTGCGCTGGCGCCGCCAGGGGTCCGACCCCGCCCGCCTGGCCAGCCTGCAACTGGCCCTGGCCCGCGCGGCCGCCGGACTGCTGGCCCCC
>JAKAGJ010000300.1 GCA_021815655.1 Deltaproteobacteria bacterium
GTGCAGATGGCCCGGGGCGCCACGGCCCGCACCTGGGCCTCCAGGAAGGGGCGGCAGGCGGCGGCCTCGGCGGGCTGGGGGTCGCGGTTGGACGGGGGCCGGCACTTGACGATGTTGGTGATGTAGGCTTCCTGGCGCTTGAGCCCCACGGCGGCCAGCATGCGGTCCAACAACTGGCCGGCCGGCCCCACGAAGGGCAGGCCTTGCTGGTCCTCCTGGGCGCCGGGGGCCTCGCCGATAATCATCAGGGAGGCCTTGGCCGGCCCGGCGCCGAAGACCACACGCCGCCGGCTGGCGCTCAGGGGGCAGCGCTGGCAGTCGGCAAGGGCCAGGTCCAAGGCCTCCAGGCTGGGCTGGTCCAGGTCCAGGGGGGCGGCGGGGGCCGAGGCGGGCTGGCCGGTGGCCAGGGCCAGCAGGCTCTTTAACTGGGCCGGGCCACCCCGCACCAGGGACAGCCCCAGGCGCCGGCGGCAGCGAAGGTTGTCCAGGAGACCGCGCAGGGCCTGGGGGTCGCCGGACATGGGCGTCAGGCCGCGGCCTGGCCCAAGAGGGCGGCCACGCGGTCCAGCAGCCGGCCCGCCACCTCCTCCTTGCTCAAGAGGGGCAGCGCCTCCAGGGAGCCGTCGGCAAAGAGGAAGTGCACCCGGTTGGTGGGCACCGCGAAGCCCGACTGGGGGTCGCTGACGTCGTTGGCCACCAGCATGTCCAGGTTCTTGGCCTTGAGCTTGATGGCGGCGTGGGCCAGCACGTCGGTGGTCTCGGCGGCAAACCCCACCAACAGGCGCCCGCCCTTGTCTTGCCCCAGCTCGGCCAGGATGTCGGTGGTGTGCTTGAGTTCCAGGGTCTCGCCCTGGCCGGCCTTTTTCTTCACCTTGTGGGGCTGGCTCTGGGCGGGGGTGAAGTCGCTCACCGCCGCGGCCTTGATAACCACCTGGGCCTCTTGAGCCGCCGCGATGACTTCGCGGTGCATGTCGGCGGCGCTGGTGACGCGCAGGGTGCGCACCCCCAGGGGCGGGTCCAGGTGGCTGGGTCCCAGCACCAGGGTGACCCTGGCCCCCCGGCGGGCGGCCACCCGGGCGATCTCGATGCCCATGCGGCCGCTGCTGGGGTTGCTGATGAAGCGCACCGGGTCCAGGTGCTCGCGGGTGGGGCCGGCGCTGACCACCAGGGACACCCCCGCCAGGTCCTGGGGGGCCAGCAGGGCGTACAAGGCCTCGGCGATCTGGGCGGGTTCGGCCATGCGGCCTTGGCCCTCCTCGCCGCAGGCGGTGCGCCCCAGGCCGGGACCCACCGTGCGCACGCCACGGGCGGTCAGCCGCGCCAGGTTTTCGCTCACCGTGGGGTGGGCGTACATGTGGATGTTCATGGCCGGGGCCAACAGCACGGGCGCCCGGGTGGCCAGGACGATGGTGGAGAGCAGGTCGTCGGCCAGGCCGCAGGCCGCCTTGGCGATGAAGTTGGCCGTGGCCGGGGCCACCACCAGGGCGTCGGCCCAGCGGGCCAGCTCGATATGGCTGATGGCCGCCTCCTGGCCGGGGTCGAACATGGTCTCGGAGACGGGGTTGCCGGTGAGCGCGGCCAGGGTCAGGGCGCCCACGAAGTTCTTGGCCGCGCTCGTCATGACCGCGCGCACGCCATAGCCCCGCTGGGTCAGCAGGCTGGCCAGCTCGCAGGCCTTGTAGGCCGCGATGCCGCCGGTGATGCCCAGGAGCACCCGCGCTGGTTCAGGGCTGCCGTTCATGGCGCGTTTTCCTAAAGAGGTGGTGGACCCTGAGGACCCCGCTCCAGCCAGGGCCTTGCCTACTGCCCATCCGAGGTGGGGGCCACCCACAGCTCGGTGGTGGTCTTGAACCAGCTCTCGGTGATCTGGATGACGCAGGTCTTGCCCGGCTTGGCGAAGAACAGGGCCGCCTTGGGGTACTTGAAGGAGCCCTTGAGCGTCCAGTTGTCCTTGGCCATGGACTCGATGAAGAAGTTGATGAGGCTTTCCAGCTCCACGTTGTCGGAGAATACCAGCACCCCGGCCTTGAAGGAGCCCACCCTGAAGATGGTGGACTGGTCCTTGTTCAGCTTGAGCTGCACCGGCACCTGTATATCGTCGAAGTCGTAGTAGCGACCCAGGGCGCCCTGGCGGGGCCGGTCGCCCGAGGCCGTGGCGGCGTTGTCGGAGTCGGACTTGAACAGGGAGCAACCCGTGGCCAGGGACAGGGCCAGGAGCAGGGCCAGGGCGATCAAGAGCCGAGGCGTGGATGCTTTCATGACTCGCTTACCTCCCCCAGGATGACGCGTGGGTTTTTAGTCGCCGCCGGCCAGCAGCAGCTCGCTGAGCGGCAGGCGCTGGGACTTTTGGTTGCCGGCCGCCGGCCAGCCCAGGGCCAGCACGGCCATCAGCTCCAGCTCGGGGCCCAGGGACAGAATCTGGCGCACCCGCTCGGCCTGGGCCAGGATCTCGCCCAGCCACACGGCGCCCAGGCCCTGGGCGTGGGTCATCAGGAGCATGTTCTGCAAGCAGGCGCCGATGGCCTGGTGGTCCTTGGCCTCATGGTACATGGAGGGCTTGTGGATGAACACGGGGATGAGCACCGCCGCGGCCTTGACCACGGCGCCGTACCTGGTGCACTGGGCTATGCGCTCTTTCAGGGCCGGATCGCGCACCACCACGAAGCGCCAGGCCTGGTTGTTGGCGCCGCTGGGCGCCCAGCGCCCGGCCTCCAGGATGCCGTCGATCAGGGCCTGGTCCACGGGCTGGTCCGTGAACTTGCGCACGCTGCGCCGGGTCTTGATAAGCTCTAGTAACTGTGCGGCCTGCAAGGCTGTCTCCCTAAAATGGCTACTAAGGCATACTAGCAGGCGGCCACAAGAGGGTCAAGGAGTGCCCCGGCCTAAGGCCTTGCTCCCGGCGGCGGCGCGGACTAAACTGACAGGCAATGACCACCCACGCCAAATCACGGACTCTTGCCGGCCGACGGCGCTGGCGCCCGGCCCTGGCCGGCCTGCCTTGCTTGCTGCTGCTGCTGGCCCTGGCCGCCGGGCCGGCCCTTGGCCAGGAGCCGGTGACCGGCGACGGCATCGTGGTGGGCACCATCGGCGACGCCACCAGCATGATTCCCATGCTCACCGCTGATGCCGCCAGCCACGAAATGAGCGGCATGTGCTACAACGGGCTGGTCAAATACGACAAGGACCTCAACCTGGTGGGCGATTTGGCCGAGTCCTGGCAGGTGAGCCCCGACGGCCTGACCATCACCTTCAAGCTGCGCCCCGGCGTGCGTTTCCACGACGGCGCGCCCTACACGGCCCATGACGCGCTGTTCAATTGGCGCTTCATGACCGACCCCAACACCCCCACGCCCTACAGCGGCGACTACCTCAAGGTGGACAAGGCCGAGGCCCTGGACGACCTCACCTTCCGGGTGCACTACAAGGAGCCCTTCGCGCCGGGGCTGGCCTCCTGGACCCTGACCCAGATGCCCGCCCACCTTCTGGAGGGCCAGGACCCCCGCAAGTCACCCCTGAACCGCCACCCCATCGGCACCGGACCCTATGAGTTCAAGTCCTGGTCGCCGGGCTCCAAGGTGGAGCTTACCGCCTTCAAGGACTACTGGGAGGGGCGCCCCTATTTGGACAGCCTGGTCTACCGGGTCATCCCGGACATGGCCACCCTGTTCCTGGAGCTGAAAAGCGGCGGCGTGGACTGGATGGGGCTGACGGCGCTACAGTACCAGCGCCAGACGGCCACCGAGTTCTTCCAAAAAAATTTCAAGAAGTACCGCTACCTGTCCGCGGCCTACAACTACATCGGCTGGAACCTGCGCGACAAGCGCTTCCAGGACCGGCGGGTGCGCCAGGCGCTCTCCTACGCCATCAACAAGCAGGAGATCATCGAGGGCGTGCTGCTGGGCCTGGGACAGGAGTGCACCGGCCCCCTGATGCCCGGCACCTACTGGCACAACTCCAACGTGCGGCGCTATCCCTATGACCCGGGCAAGGCCCGCGAGCTACTGGCCCAGGCCGGCTGGCTGCCCGGCCCCGACGGCGTACTCATGAAGGACGGCCAGCCCTTCCAGTTCGTGCTCCTGACCAACCAGGGCAACCGCTACCGCCAGAACGCCGGGGTCATCATCCAGCGCCGCCTGGCCGAGGTGGGCATCAAGGTGGAGCTGCGCATCGTGGAGTGGGCGGCGTTTCTGCGGGAGTTCATAGACAAGGGACGCTTCGACGCCGTGCTCCTG
>JAKAGJ010000301.1 GCA_021815655.1 Deltaproteobacteria bacterium
GCGCGTCCTCGATCTCCTTGACGAACAGCCCCTTGCCCCCCACCTGCGCCAAGGGCACGTCCAGTATCTTGTCGCCGGTGGTCTTGATGATGTCCAGGTCCACCTTTAGGCCGGGACTAATCTCGGCCAGGCGGGTGGCCACCCAGCGGGCCTGGGCCAGGGCCAGCTGGCTGCCGCGAGTGGCGATGACGAGGCGTTCCATGCTGCGGGCTAGTGGCAGGTGGCGCAGGAGCCGCCGGCGCAGGAGGCGCAGCCGCCATGGCTGCTGGTCATCTTGCCGCCGGCGCTCTTGTGGGCAAAGCCGCTCATGAGCCGGCGGACCTTCTTGCTGTCGCACTTGGGACAGCAGATCACGTCGTCGGAGCGCATGACCAGGGTCTCGAAGTCATGATCGCACTTGTGGCAGTGAAATTCGTAGATAGGCATCCGGCACCGTCCCGGCTGTCAGCCGCAAAGTTTAAGGTCTCATCATGCCTAAGCAATGACGATACAAAGATAATACCGCCGCGTCCCGCCAGCAAGCCCCGGATCGCCTACAGCCCGGCTTGGCCCTCCAGGGCCATGGCCAACAAAAGCGGCAGGTTGATCTCGTGGTGGCCGATGATGCTCAAGCCCCGGCCGCCGGTCAGCACCGGCCGTTGCACCACGTTGGTCTGGGGCCGGTAGTGGCGGATCATGTCCATGTTGATGGTGGTGAAGTCCTTGACCGTATGCCCCAGGTTGCGCGCGGCGCTCAAGGTCTTGAGGAAGACCTCGGGCAGCATCACCGCCGAGCCCACGTTGAGGAAGACCCCGCCCTTGAGTTGCCCCACCTGGGCCACCAGCAGACGGAAGTCCACGTGGCTGGCCTGACCGGTGGCCGCGCCGTCAAAGGAGGGGTGCATGTGGATGATGTCGGCGCCCAGGGAGACGTGCACCGTGCAGGGCAGCCCCAGGCGGGCGCAGGCGGCCAAGAGCGACAGCTCCAGGTTGGCCGGCGGGTGCTGGTTCAGGGCGCGGCCCACGGCCAGGCCCAGGCCCTGCTGCGGTCCCGCCGCCACGGCCTGGTTGATGAACTCGCCGGTCTGGCGGGCGGTGCCGAAGCTGCCGTCGGCCAGGGCCTCGGCCACGTCCTCGCTGGTGCGGCCGGCCAGGGCCATCTCCACGTCGTGGATCATGCCGGCGCCGTTCAAGGCCAGGCCGGTGATGAGGCCGCGCTCCAGGGCGTCGATGATAAGGGGGCTCAAGCCCACCTTGATGACGTGGGCGCCCATGGCCAGGATCACCGGACGGTCGGCGCGGCGGGCGGCCACCATGGCGTCGGCGGCGGCGCGCAGGTCGTCGGCGGCCAGCACCCGGGGCAGGCCCATGACGAAGTCGCGCAGGCTGCCTCCGGGGCGCCAGGGGCGGCCCAGCATGGCGCTTTGCACCTTGGATTGCCTCAAGTCAAGGTCGCAAAGGCGTAGGCTGTTGAGATCGGCAGGCAATAGGGTCATCGAGAGCGTCCGAATAGTTTGTAGTCCACCAGCTCGCACAGGATGTGGATCACCAGCCCGTGCACCTCCTGGATGCGCGGGGTCTCGTCGCTGGGGACCCGGATCATGACGTCGCACAGACCGGCCATTTCGCCGCACTCGCGTCCGCCCAGGCCCAGGGTCAGCATCTGCTTGGCCCGGGCCGCGGCCAGGCCCTTGAGCACATTGGGCGAGCGGCCGGAGGTGGAGATGCCCAGCGCTACGTCGCCCGGCTGTCCCAGCCCCTTGACCTGCTTGGCGAATACCTCGTCGAAGTGGTAGTCGTTGCCAATGGCGGTCAGCACGCTGCTGTCGGTGGTCAGGGCCAGGGCCGGCAGGCTGGGGCGCTCCATGAGGAAGCGGTTTATCAGCTCGGCGGCCATGTGCTGGGCGTCGGCGGCCGAGCCTCCGTTGCCGAAGACCAGGAGTTTGCGCCCGGCGGACAGGGCCTGGGCCAGGGCCTCGCCGGCTTGCACCACCAAAGGTAGCCCCTGGACCTGGAAGGCCTCCAGGGCCGCCACGGAACCTCGCAGACTGGCGCTTGCTATTTCCAGCATCGTCCCCTCCCTCAAGGGGTCATCGAAGGGACAAAAGTAGCCGAGTGGCCATAACTTGTCAAGTGCGGCTGCGCCCGGGGCGGCGTCCGGCCCGGGCGCGCAGGTGCAGGCGCAGGGGGCAAATGGTCAGCCCCAGCACCTTGCGCAGCTCGTTGAGCAGGTAGCGGCGGTAGGAAAAATGCACGGCCTGGGGGTCGCTGACAAAGATCACCACCGTGGGCGGGCGCACCCCCACCTGGGAGGCGTAGAAGAATTTCAGGCGCCGGCCGCGCACCACCGGGGGCTGGTGGCGGGCGGTGATCTCCTCCAAGGCCTGGTTCAGGGCGGCGGTGGCCAGCCGCTGGCCGTACTGCTCGTAGACCTGGTCCACGGTGGGCAGGAGCCGCCCCAGGTTCTTGCCGGTCTTGGCGCTGAGCTGGAGCACCGGCGCCCAGGGGGCCACCCCCCGCAGGCGCTCCAACTGTTCCTTGAGCAGGCGCTGGCCGTCGGGGTCGCCCAGCAGCAGGTCCCACTTGTTGACGGCCACCACCAGCCCCCGGTGGGCCTCCACGGCCTGGCCCACCAGGCGCAGGTCCTGGTCGGTGAGACCCTCGCCGGCGTCTATGACCGCCACCACCACATGGGCGCGTTCCACGGCCCTGAGCGAGCGGAAGACGCCGGCCTTCTCGATACCGCGCTCCACCCGCCCCTGGCGGCGGATGCCGGCGGTGTCGATGAGCACGTACTGCTTGCCGTCCAGGCTAAAGGGCGTGTCGATGGCGTCGCGGGTGGTGCCCGGCACCGGCGAGACCACCACCCGGGGCGCGCCCACCAGGGCATTTAGCAGGGAGGACTTGCCCACGTTGGGCCGGCCCAACAGGGCCACCTGCACCGGGGGGGCGGGCTGGTCCTCGGGGGGCAGCGCCTCCTCCTCGGGCTCGGGGGGCAAGAGGTCCAGCAGGTTGGCCATGAGGTCGCGCACGCCCCAGCCGTGGGCGGCGCTGATGAAATGCAGGTTGTCCACCCCCAGGGCCTGGAACTCCTGGGCGGCATCTTCCTTTTCGGGGCCGTCCACCTTGTTCACGGCGTGGATCACCGGCTTGCCCGAGCGCCTGAGCCAGTTGACCACCTCGCTGTCCTGGGGGTTGAGGCCGGCCTTGCCGTCGGCCAGGAAGAGGATCAGGTCGGCCTCCGCCATGGCCAGATCGATTTGGGCGTGCACCTCGTGGGCAAAGGCCTGGTCGGCCGGGGGGTCGAAACCGCCGGTGTCCACCAGGCGAAAGCTGCGCCCCTCGGCCCGCACGGTGCCGTAGAGCCGGTCGCGGGTCACGCCGGGCAAATCGTCCACCAGGGCCTGATGGCTCTTGGTCAGGCGGTTGAACAGGGTGGACTTGCCCACGTTGGGCCTTCCGACTATGGCCACGATAGGGGTCATATGATTCTCAAACCAGCCATGGGGTTAAAGATTACTTGCCAAGCCTGACGAAAACGGCGCGGCGGGGCCTATCGCGGCCCGTCACCCGTCCTTGCCCGTTTTGGGGCGGCTTTCGACAATGACGTATCTTATCACAGCCCTGCCCCCAGGCGCGGCCTCAATCGCCTGGCGCGGCCTCCGGGGGGCGCAGGGCCTGGGGGTCCAGCCGCTCCGGCAGGGCGGCCAAGAGGCCGGCCAAGGCCGGAAAGGACTCCAGTTCGGGCAGGGCGGCCAGGGCGCGCAGGGTGCCAAGCGCCGGGGGCACGTAGGCCGCGAAGTGGGCGCGCCCCCGCGCCCGGGTGAGGAAGGCGAAGGCCCCCAGGGTCTGCATGGCGCGGCTGATGGCCACGTAGGGCCAGCCCATGAGAAACTGGGCCGGCTCCAGGCCGCCCAGGGGGGCGCGCAGCTCTAGGTAGCGCTCCAGAAGGCGCTGGCGCAAGGGCCGCGGCAGGTCCACGTAGGGATCGTTGAGGAGGGCCGCCAGGTCGTATTGGGCCGGCCCCAGGCGCCCGCCCTGGAAGTCCACCAGGCCCAGGCCGTTGGCGCCCACCAGGATGTTGCGGCTCTGGAAGTCGCGGTGGGTGAAGCCCAGGGGCCGGGCGCGACCGGCCAGGCGGCACAGCTCGCCCAACTCGGGCAGCAGGTTGGCCGGCCAGGCCTTGGAGGGCAGGGCGCAGGCCCCCAGCACGAACTCGCGCAAAAAGTAATGGGCCTCGCGCTCCAGCAGGA
>JAKAGJ010000302.1 GCA_021815655.1 Deltaproteobacteria bacterium
CTTGCGGCGTCTCAAGTCCCTGCCCTACGAGGACCTGGGCTTCGCCCGCGTGGATCACCACCGCGCCCTGCGCCAGGGCTTCCCGGAGGTGATCTTCGGCCAGGGCAAGACCCCGGAGCAGATCGTGTCCATAGCCCAGGCCCTTTATGCCCAGGGCGCGGCGGTGCTGGTCACCCGGGTGGAGGCGGACAAGGCCCAGGCGGTGCTCGGGCAATTCCCCGAGTTGGAGTATCACCCCCAGGCCCGGGTGCTGACCCGGCCGGCCCAGGCAGGCGCCCGCGCCGGCCGGGGGCTAATCGCCGTGGTGGCCGCCGGCACCTCGGACCTGCCGGTGGCCGAGGAGGCGGTGCTCACCGCCCGGCTCATGGGCTCGACGGTGGAGACGGTCTACGACGTGGGCGTCAGCGGCCTGCACCGTCTCTTGGCCTCGCGGCCGGTGCTGGAGCGGGCAAGCGTCTTCGTGGTGGTGGCGGGCATGGAGGGCGCCCTGCCCTCGGTGGTGGCGGGCATGGTGGACAAGCCGGTGATCGCCGTGCCCACCAGCGTGGGCTATGGCACGGCCTTCGGCGGCCTGGCGGCGCTGTTGGGCATGCTCAATTCCTGCGCGCCGGGGCTAAGCGTGGTCAACATCGACAACGGCTTCGGCGCCGGCTACCTGGCGGGCATGATCGACCACCTGGAGTAGCGGGCCATGCGCGCCGTGGTGCAGAGGGTCAGCTCGGCCAGGGTGGAGGTGGCCGGCCAAGTGCTGGGGGCCATCGGCGCGGGTTTTCTGGTGCTCCTGGGCGTGGGCCAGGCCGACACCCCGGCCCAGGCCGCCTGGTTGGCCGAGAAGATCGCGGGCCTGCGCGTCTTTCCCGATGCCCAGGACAAGCTCAATCTGTCGCTGGCCCAGGTGGGCGGGGCCTGCCTGGTGGTGAGCCAGTTCACCCTGTGGGGCGACTGCGCCAAGGGCCGGCGCCCCTCCTTTGCCCGCGCCGCCAAGGGCAGCCAGGCCCAGCCTCTGTACGAGGCCTTCGTGGCCCACCTCAGGGGCCTGGGGCTGACCGTGGCCACGGGCAGCTTCGGGGCCATGATGGACATCCACCTGGTCAACCAGGGGCCGGTGACCCTGCTCCTGGACAGCGACAAGAGCTTCTAGCCCTCCGCCATCCCGGGCCTGCTTTTCCCCGCCCCGCTTGACCCCGGCCCAGTCCGGGGCTATGTTTTTTAGGCAATACCCGCCTTGCCCAAAACCCCCACATTGGAGGCCCCGCCATGCCCCCGCAAGCACCCTGGAGCCCCGAGAGAGTCCGCGCCCTGTCCAGCGCCTACTGGGAGGCCTGCGCCCTGCACGCCGCCGTGCAGACCGGGCTCATGGCCGCCCTGACCCAGGCCCCGGCCAGCGCCCGCGAGCTCTGCGCCCGCCTGGAACTTGACCCGCGGGGCCTGGACATCCTGCTCAGGGCCTTGCTGGTGCTGGGTCTGCTGAGCCTGGAGGGTGAGCGCTACGTCCTGGACCCCCGGGCCGCGCCCTGCCTCACCCCGGGAACGCCCACGGACATGAGCAACGCCATCCTGCACATGGCCGACATGGTGCAGGACTGGGCGCAACTGGCCCAGTGCGTGCGCCAGGGCCGCCCCGCCCAGCGCCAGGACCACCACAACCCCGGCCCCAACCCCGAGCGCCAGCATTTCTACCGGGCCATGCGCGACATCGCCCGCCAGCAGGCCAAAGGCCTGGCCGCGCGCCTGGGGCTCCAACCCGGCCAGCACCTTTTGGACATGGGCGGAGGCCCCGGGGTCTACGCGCTGACCTTCAGCCAGGAGGTGCCGGGGCTCAAGGCCACGGTCTACGACCTGCCCGGCGCGGAGCCCTATTTCCGCGAGGAGGCGGCCAACTATCCCGGCGTGGAGGTGGCCTTCTTCGCGGGGGATTACCTGGAGGACGCGGCCCTGGGCGGCGGCCCCTACCAGGTGGCCTGGCTGAGCCAGATATTGCACAGCGAGGGTCCGGACCAATGCGTGGCCATGCTGCGCAAGGCCGCCGGCGCCCTGGTCCCCGGCGGCGAGCTGTGGGTGCAGGAGTTCGTGGTGACAGTGCCGGGGCACCCCTTCTCGGGGCTGTTTGGGCTGAACATGCTGGTGAACACCCAGCGGGGTCAGAGCTACACCCGCGAGGAGCTTTTGGACATGCTGGGCCAGGCCGGTCTGGAGGGAGCGGAGTATGTGGGCTCCACCAAGGAGGGCGGTCCGGCGGGGCTGGTGCGGGGCCGGCGGCCACACTAACAATGGTTTGTGAGATATCGCATAGGCTTCGCCTATGCTTGCGGCCGACCGCCATCCCTGGCCAGGGGCCAGTGGCTGGCGGGGCGACGGGCGGGCCTTAGACGGTGATGACCTTGCTGGCCGCCTGCATGCTGGTGACGATGTCCAGCATGTTGGTGGTTTCGCCAGCCTCTTTCTGCTCCAAGAGCCCGAAGTGGTTCAGGCAGGTGCCGCAGACCAGGATGCTGGCGCCCGCGGCTTGAAGCTCCATCAGCGCCGGCAGGGACTGGGAGCCCTGGGTGCACAGCTTCACCCCGCTGTTGACGAAGACCAGGCGCCACAGAGCCGGCCCCATCTCCTTGAGGGTGAGCAGGAAGTTCTTCATAAGGCCGGCGCCCAGGGTGTCATCGCCGCGCCCCAGGGTGTCGGAGCGCACCAAAACCAGGATGCGCTCCGGGCCGGCGCAGGACATCTGGGCCGCCTCCGGTGGCTCCTGCACCGGCAGGCTCTGGTCGCGCTGGGCGCTGACCAGAAAGTCGGCGCCCTTGGCCTGCACGGCGGCGCGGTAGCCCTGGCTGCCCAGGAAGCGGATGACGTTCTGGCTGGCGGCCTGGTTGTCCACCAGCACCTCCAGGGCCTGGGGGGCCTGGGCCTCCAAGAACTCCTTGGTCTTTATCACCGGCTGCGGACAGGCCAATCCTCTGCAATCCAACATGATTCCCTCCCGTGGGGTTATGCCTGGCAGTTTATACCAAAAAACAGCCGGCCGCGGGCCACGTAAAGCGCAAAATTTTATTGACTAAATACCCGAAAACTATAGTATGGTAATAAGGCCGGGATTCCTTATAAGTATCTGCCCCGGCGGGAGAAGCTGGCCGTGAGCAAAATATTATCGCTTTTGGCGGCCTTGGCCGTCTGGGGTTGCTTGACCCTGCCGGCTTGGGGTCTGGGCACCATGCCGCCAGAGGATCCCCTGCTGCCCAGCGAGCAGGTGCCCGAGGGGCTCCTGCTGGCCTCCCACCAGGAGGGCCCGCGCTGGCAGCCCGAGGGCGTGCTGCCTTCGGGCATGCCCCAGTCCTTCCTGGAGGTGGCCCGCATCGACGGCGGCCAGACCACCCCGGTAAAGACCCTGGCCGCCGCCAAGACCCCGGACGCGGCAGAGGCCACCAAGGAGGCCGAGGAGGCCTCGGCCCTGTTGGGGCGTAGCGACCTCAACGCCAGCGTGCCCCTGGCCGATCCGGCCTTTGAGTTCAAGTCCGGCCCCTCCCTGGCGCCGGTCAAGCCCTCCTGGCTGGACCTGCAGGCACGTCACGGCGCCTCCGGCCAGTACCAGGGTATACTGGATTTGCCCGTGGCCTTCTCGGCCGGGGCGCTCAACGCCGACCCGCCGCCCCGCCCCACTGGCGGCGGGGCCTCCAGCCAGATGATTTCCGACGGCACGCCCACCCTGCAATCCAGTGCCCCCCTGTTCGGCTCCGACGGCCGCATCCAAGAAGAAGACGGCCGTGGCGGTTTCCTGGCCCTGAAGTGGAACCCGGCCCGCGCCCTGGGGCTCACCGTGGGCGGCGGCTTGCAGCGCTCCCAGGCGGCGGTGGGCAACGAGTCCTCGGCCTGGCAGGTGGCCAACGCCCCCACCCCCGCCATGTCCCTGCGCGACAACAACAGCGGCTACGCCAACACCGGCCGCTACAGCCGCTGGGCCGCCTACGTGGCCGTGCCCTACCAGCTCAGCGACAAGCTGGGTCTGCAACCGGAGCTGAGCTACTACTACACCGACATGCCCGACCTGGGCGCCGTGGCCGGCAACGAGTGGGTGATGGGCCTGCAATTCACCTTCGGCTTCTAGCCGCCAAGCAAGCTAAACAAATGCCCCTCGTCAGCGCTGGCTGGCGGGGGGCCTGCTTTGGGGGCCGAGGGCGCGGCGGCCGTATTCATACTGGTTGGCTATCAACCATATGGTTTTTAATTGAATCAAACGGGCG
>JAKAGJ010000303.1 GCA_021815655.1 Deltaproteobacteria bacterium
TAATTCACCTTAGCCGAGGGGTAATAGGCCGTCAAGCCCCCTTGCCCGTCAGGGGGCATAAATGCTAGGCCCTTGCATTTTTGTATCATTAGCGACGATATTGAAGCCAAAGTCCGCGGGCCAGGGGCCGGCGGAAAAAAGGGAGGCCCATGCCGCCAGCCGAGCAACACCCCACCCCCCAGAGCGCCCGCCAGGGCCGCCGCCGGGAGGCGGCCCGGAGGATGTTGGCCGAGGGCCTGAGCCTCATGGCCAGGCGGGGGGTGCAGGCCTGCCACGTGGAGGAGATCACCGCCGCCGCGGGGGTGGGCAAGGGCACCTTCTTCACCCACTTCGCCACCAAGGAGGCCTTCGTGGCCGCCTTGGTGGACCAGGTGCTGAGCGACCTGGCCCGGCGGGTGCGCCCCCTGGGGCTGGGGCCGGCCGACGGCGAGTCCCTGCTGGCCGGGGTGGGCACGGTGCATCTGCGCTACTTCCAACTGCGCCCCGAGGCGGCGGCCTTGCTGACCCAGGCCTGCGGCCTGGACCAGGATGGCCCCGCCGGCCAGCAGGTGCGCCAGCGCCTGGCCGACCACCTGGACATGGTGGCGGCCATGCTGGCCCCGGCCGCCGGGCAATTGGGCTGGCCGGCCGAGCACGGCCGCGAGCTGGCCTTGGCCATGCTGGCCCTGAGCTGCGGCTTTTTCTGGTTCGGCCGGCCCCTGGGCCTGGGACGTGAAAGCCCCGCGGCCCTGCTGGACCGCCTGGGGCGCCTGGCCGCCCAGGGCCTGGCCCGGCGGGATTAACCCACGCCCGGCCCGGCGGGCGCGGCCACATTGTTCAGACAAGGCAGGAGGAGAAAGCCATGAGCCAAGGCGCGGCGAGGCCGGAACTGACGCCCGTGAGCGTGGACCCGGCCCAGGGACGGGTGGAAATGGGGCAATGCCAGGCTGTGCGCATCACCTGCCTGTCGGAGGTGGGCTGGTGGGATGACCAGGCCCTGATGGGGCCGGTGGCCCAGGCCGGCGGGCTGGACAAGGCCGAGCAGTGGGGTGTGGCCTGGGACCAGGGCAACGCCGCCGGCTGCTGCCATCTCCTGGAGGTGGAGGCCCTGGACGGCTCGGTCAGGCGCATCCTCATGGACGTGGCCTGGAGCCCTGCCTTTCTGGATTGGCGGCTGGAGGCCACGGGCGTGGCCGGCCTGCTGGAGCGGGGAGGCATCGACCTGCTGTACCTGACCCACGAACACATGGATCATTTCTGGGGTCTGGAGGCGGTGCTGGGGCGCGACCCCGGCCTGACCATGCTGGTGCCATCCTCCCTGTCCATCTCGGCGCTGAAGTTCATCTTCGGCGGCGTCTTCCAGCCCGCCGGGGCCAAGAACCGCTTCCCCCATCAGGGGCGCCTGCTCAAGATGGCGCCGGGCAAGGTGCATCTGCTTTTCGAGGGCTGCGCCTCGGTGACCTTTGACCAGCCCATCATCCTGGGGGTGCGCGGCGAGCAGTCCCTGTACTTCAACATCAAGGACAAGGGCATACTGTGCGTGACCGGCTGCTGCCACCAGGGCCTGGGGCAGCTACTGGACTTCGCCCGCCAGCACCTGGCCGGCGGCCAGGCCTTGTACGGCCTCTACGGCGGGCTGCACCTGGCCCCCTTCGGCCAGCTAGGCCCCCAGGCCCAGGAGACCATCCGCGATCTGGGGCAGTACGGCCTGGAAAAGCTGGCCGTGAACCATTGCACCGGGCTGAAGGCCGTGGAGATGATGCTGGAGTTGGGCTATCCCGTGGAAGGCGGCCGCGCCAGCCAGGGCTCCAGGAGCCCCCTGTACCTGGGCAACGGCGACACGGTGGTCTTCGGGCCGGGCGGCGCGCCCCCCGCTGGGCCGGATGCCCCCGGCGGGGCATAAGGGGTCGGTTGACGCCCTGGGCGACCTTGCGCCCCCGGTTCCCCTTGCGAGGTGTTATAGCCAGAAATAACAAGGGGCGGGGATAAACCCCGCCCCTTGCATGCTGGGCAAAGTCGATACGGGAGCCGGTTGGGCCGGCCCAAGGCAGAGCGCCCGCCGACTCTTGACGGGGGCCTAGGCACTCGACCCCGCCCCCGTATCAAGAAACTCGTATTCGTGTAGGGGCGGGGTGCTATCCCCGCCCGGATTTTAGTAGACGCGATTCGCCGCGACCGGAGCCGTTCAGGCGGGCCAGGACCACGGCCTCAAGCGACCCGCTTAGGCCCCGCCGGGGGCAACCGGCCAGCCTACTTCTTGGCCGGCTTGTCCTTGGCGGCGGGCTTATCCTTGGCCGCCGGCTTGTCCTTGGCGGCAGGCTTGTCCTTGGCCACGCCCGGGGTCACCTTCACCAGCTCCAGGTTGAAGACCAGCACCGCGTTGGGGCCGATGGGGCCGCCGGCGCCCTGGGGCCCGAAGGCCAGCTCCGCGGGCACGTAGATCTCCCACTTGTCGCCTTCCTTCATCAATTGCAGGGCCTCCTGCCAGCCCTTGATGATGCCTTCCAGGGGGAAGGTGGCGGGCTCGCCGCGCTGCAAGGAGTCGTCGAAGACGGTGCCGTCGATGAGACGGCCCTGGTAGTTGACGGTCACGGTGTCGCTAAGCTTGGGGGTCTTGCCCTTGCCGGTGGCCAACACCTTGTATTGCAGGCCGCTGGGCAGGGTCTTGACGCCCTCCTTGGCCTTGTTCTCGTCCAGGAACTTCTTGCCCTCGGCCTGGTTCTTCTCGCCCAGGGCCTTGATCTTGGCCAACTCCTTGGCCTGCAACTCGTGGGTGAGGTTCTGCAGGGTCTGCTGCATCTCCTCGTCGCTCATCTGGGGCTTGGTGCCGCTCTGGGCGTCCTTGAAGCCCTGGGTGAAGCTGTCGGCCTCGATCTTGACCTCCTTGGCCTTGATGTCGCTGCCCACGCGGAAGCCCAGGGTATAGGAAGTTTTTTGCTCGGGGGTCTGAGGCGCCGCCGCCCAAGCGGTGGATGCGGACAAGGCCAGGGCCAGCACCAACAACAGTGTTTTTTTCATGCGCCAATTCCTAAGGCAGTCCGGCCTCTTGGCCGTCCCGCATGCGGGTTTGTGAGGCAGGCCCCCCACGGGGTATGGAGCGGCCCCCAGGCCGCCGACAGTTGCCCAAGAATACAGCAACCGTCAGAGAAGGCAAGCATATCCGTGGCCGGATCCAACCCCGGCCGTGGCCGTGGCGGCGTAAAAATCAGGGGATAATGAGCGCCCGATTTGGAATAATGATCTTGACCCGGCACGGCGCGGCCCCCGCCGCCCCGGACCCGCCAAAAAAGGGAGGGACCATGGATTTCCAACCGCCAGCCCAGGGCCGCCGGCCCGCCCGAGGAGCCACCCTGGCGGCGGGCCCCCGGCCGCCAGGGGACCCACGCCGGCTGAGCCAAGCCGCCTTCAAGGCCACGGCGGTGGCGGTGTGTCTTTGGGACGGCCAGGGGCGGGTGCTGACGGTCAACCCCGCCCACCAGCGCATGTTTGGCTATGCCTCCCAGGAGACCTGGGGCCGCCCGGTGCTGGATTTCTTCAATTCGGGCAGCCAGGAGATGCTGCTGCGCCAGGTGCTGCCCATGCTGGCCCGGGGCCAGGGCTGGGAGGGAGAGATGATGGGCCGCGGCGCCGAAGGGCGCGTCTTCCCCTTGTGGTTGCGGGCCGACGGGGTCTGGGACCGCCAGGGCCGGCTGGAGCTGGGCCTGGGCTATTTGTGGGACATCACTCGCCAGAAGCAACTGGAAGGGGAGTTGCGCCAGAGCCAGGCCCGCTACCTGGCCATCCTGGAGGACCAGACCGAGCTGATCTGCCGCTCCGGCCCCGATGGGGCGCTGACCTTTGTCAACGAGGCCTATTGCCGCTATTTCGGTAAAAACCGCGAAGACCTGTTGGGGCACGCCTTCCTGCCCACCTTCCCCGGCGAGGACGGCCTGGCCCTGGCCCGCCACCTGTCGTCCTTGAGCCGCGAGAATCCCTTGGGGGCCGTCGAGCACCGGGTGGTGGTGGCCGGCGGCCAGATGCGCTGGCTCAAGTGGACCACCCGGGCCATCTTCGACCAAAAGGGTAATTTCGCCGAGTTTCAGTCCGTGGGGCGCGACATCACCGAGCGCCGCCAGGCCGAGGATGAGCTGCGCGAGGCCCGCGACCACCTGGAGCAGCGGGTGGCCAAGCGCACCGCCGCCCTGCAGGAGACCAACCAGCGCCTGGCCATGGTGGTGGGGCAACTGCAAGAGGCCCAG
>JAKAGJ010000304.1 GCA_021815655.1 Deltaproteobacteria bacterium
TTTCGCCCATGGCCCGGCTCATGCCCAGGATCACCGCGGTGCCGATGCCGGTCAAGGCGCCGGGTATCTGCACCCTGGCCAGGGTTTCCCAGCGGGTGGCGCCCAAGGCCAGGGAGGCCTCCTTTAGTTCCCGGGGCACCGCGTGCAGGGCGTCCTCGCTGATGCTGGTGATGGTGGGTATGGCCATGATGGCCAGCATCAGCGCGGCGTTGAAAATGTTCAGCCCCGTGGGAATGTCCAGCAGGTCCTGCAACAGGGGAGCCAGGACCACCATGCCCACGAAGCCCAACACCACCGAGGGCAGGCTGGCCAGCAGTTCCACGGCCGGCTTGAGCCACTCGCGCAGGCGATGGGAGGCCACCTCGGCCAGGAACAGGGCCACCGCCACCCCCAGGGGCACGGCGATGATCGAGGAGATGACCGTCACCGCCAAGGAGCCGACAATCAGCGGGGCAATGCCGAAATCCGGGGGGTCGTAGGTGGGATACCAGGCCTGGCCCAGCAGGAACTCACGCAAGGAGACGGACTTGAACAGCCACACACCCTCGCGGAACAGAAACAGCATGATGAGCAGCATGGCCAGGACGGAAAAGCCGCCCGCGGCCAGAAAAAACCGCTGTATCCATATCTCGCGTTCGGTCTTGCGGCCATGCAGCCGGCTGGGCTGGGATATCGCCCCTGGTGTCATCAACCCTCGGCCGCCGATAAACTCTTGTGCCGCCACGGAACCCTGCGCCTGATTCATGGTCTGCTCCCGGGCCGCTGCGCGGCCCGCTGGAACGCGCGTGCTCCCCCCGCTCCCGCTTGGGGGCGAGGGGAGCGCCGCCAGCCCGTTTTAGTTCAAGGGCACGAAGCCCTCTTCCTTCACGATCTTCTGCCCCTCGGGGCTGACCACGAAGTCCAGGAAGGCCTTCAACTGGCCGCTGGGCTCCTTGCCCGTAAACATGAACAGAGCGCGGGCGATGGGGTAGGTCTTGTTCTTGGCGGTCTCGGCGCTGGCGGTGATGCCGTCCACGGTCAGGGCCTTGATCTTGGGGTTCTCGTAACCGATGCCCACGTAGCCGATGGCGAACTTGTTGCCGGCCACGGCCTGGGCCACGGCGCCGTTGCTGGCCTGGAGCTGGGCGTCGGGGCGCACCCGCGTCTTATGCATGATCTTCTCTTCCCAGACCTCGAAGGTGCCGGAGCTGGAGTCGCGGGAGACCACCACGATGGTCTTGTCGCCGCCGCCCACTTCCTTCCAGTTCTTGATCTTGCCGGCGTAGATGTCCTTGAGCTGGGCCATGGTCAGGTTCTTGACCGGGTTGGCGGGGTTGACCACCGGCACGATGCAGTCCAGGGCCACCGTGAACTCCTTCACGTTGACGCCCTTTTCCTTGGCCAGGGCCAATTCCTTGCTCGACATCGCGCGGGAGGAGTCGCCGATGTCGGCGGTGCCGTCGATGATGGCCTTGACGCCGTCGCCGCTGCCGGTGCCGGCCACGGTCAGGTTGACCTGCGGATTTTTCTTCATGAAGACCTCGGCGGCCTTCTGGGCGATGGGCAGCACGGTGGTGGAGCCGGTGATGCTGATGTTTTCGGCGGCGGCCAGCCCGGGCAGAGCCACCAGCGAGGTCGCCAGCAACGACAAAATGAGCAGCTTGGATTTCATTTATTCTTCTCCTTTGGTTTTTTAGTCTACCGCGCCGAGCTGTGCCCCTGCGCTTGAGGATAGTCTAGGGGTGAAATGTGACAGTGATGTTACGGGTTGCTTACTTTTGGGTGACAAGGGCCGCCGCCAACGGCCAGGCGGTTGAATTGGCGCATGGCTGCGGTTAAGGTCCCGAACAGGAAGCAGCCAATTTCCAGGCGCCCGCTTCGGTTTATTTTGGCAACCCAGGGCCTTAGCCAGGAGAGTGCATCGGCCATGAAGAAGCCCGTCTTGGCGGTCATAGAGGACGAAAGCGATATCCAGGAGATGGTGGCCTTCAACTTTCAAAAGGCCGGCTACGGCGTGCACGGGGCACGGGACGGCCTCAACGGTCTGCGCCTGGTCAAGCGTCTGATGCCCGACCTGGTGATCCTGGACCTGATGCTGCCGGACATGGACGGGCGCGAGGTGTGCCGCCAGCTCAAGGCCGACAAGGGCACCCGCCTCATACCCATAATGATGCTCACCGCCCTGGCCGGGGAGGCCGACCGTATCGTGGGCTTCGAGCTGGGCGCCGACGACTACCTCACCAAACCCTTCAGCCCTCGCGAGCTGGTGCTGCGGGCCCAGGCCATCCTGCGCCGCACCCAGGAGCCGCCGCTGGACAACAAGACGGTTTGCGTGGGCCGTCTGCTGATAGACCCCGAACGGCACCGCGTGGAATTCGATGGACAACCCATCCGGCTCACCGCCACGGAGTTCAGGCTGCTGCACTACCTGGCCAGCACTCCCGGCAAGATTCACTCCCGGGAATACCTCTTGGACCTGGTGTGGGGCTATTCCTACAAGGGATATTCCCGCACCGTGGACACCCACGTCCGCCGGCTCAGGGACAAATTGGGCGCGGCCCAGGATTACATAGAAACCGTGCGCGGGGCCGGCTACCGCATTCGCGAGGGGTTATGATCCCGCGCCGGCCTCCCGGTCCGCCGCCCCTGGGCGTGGCGCGGGGGATGTCTGGGCAGGGAGGTTGCTTGAGCCGGGCGGAGAGCTGGCGAGACGGGGACTATTTCTCGGCGGGCTTGCTGGCCATGAGTTTGAGGTGCTCCAACAGGGCCAGCTTCTGCTCCTCGTTGAAGCCGCCCAGGTAGTATTGCAGGTTCTCCTCTTTTTCCTTCTCTATGTTCAGCAACGCCTGGCGTCCCTTGGGCGATATTTCCAATAGGGTGACGCGCTCGTCGGAGGGGTGGCCCTTGCGGATAAGGTAGCCGTCGCGCTCCAGGCGCTTGGCCAGCCCGGTCATGTTGGCCCCGGTGACCAGCATGATCTTGCCCACGTTGGTGACGGTGTTGACGCCCGCCGGCGAGGAGTTGAGCACGCGCAGCACGTTGTACTGGGCGAAGGTCAGCCCGTAGTTCTTGAAGATGGCCGAGGAGCGCTTTTTGAAGCCCTCGGCCACCCGCACCACGCCCATGAGAAGCTTCTCGTTGAGGCTCAAGTTGCTGTTGTATCCGCCGTTGCCCATGGCGCGCCTTTGCTGATTTCAGAATCAAGCCAGTCTACTTAGGGGGGCGAGGCTAGTCAACCCGATCTTGACGCGGCGCCGAGGCGGAGGACGGCCCGCTGGGCGGGGGCCAGGGATGGCACATGGAAGGCCGGCCCGCCGGGGAGAGCCTCCCGGCGGGCCGACCTTGGGGGCTACTTCAGCTTGCCCAGGGCGCGCAGAACCTTCTCCGGCGTGATGGGCAGGTCCTGGCAGCGGTAGCCCGTGGCCTCGTAGACCGCGTGGCCGATGGCCGCCGCCGTGGGTATGGCCAGGCCCTCGCCGGCCTCCTTGGCCCCGAAAGGCCCTTCCGGTTCGTAGGTCTCCACCTCCACGGAATGGCTGGGGGGCATGTCCAAAGCCGTGGGCATCTTGTAGTCCAGGAAGGAGGTGTTGAGCGTGCGCCCGCCCTGCATCACGAACTGCTCGTGCAGGGCATAGCCCAGGCCCATCTGGATGGCCCCCTCCAGCTGTCCTTCCACGGCCCGGCGGTTGATGGGCACGCCGCAGTCGTGGGCGGTGTAGATGTTGTCCACCTTCACCAGGCCGGTCTGCTCATCCACCGTCACCTCGGCCACCTGCACCCCGAAGGAGAAGGCCGGGCTCACCAGGCCCCGGTTGCGGGGGGTGTAGTAGCCGTGGGCGGTGAGCGGCGCGCCCCGGCGGCCGCGCAAGGCCTTGTCCACGCACTGGGCAAAGCTCATGCGCTTCTTGGGGCTGGCCTTGACGAAGACCTCGTCGTCCTCAAAGGCGATGTCCTGAATCTGGTTGAGGTTGAACTCCTGGAACATGACCGGGATGAGCATGTCCTTGATCTTGCGGCAGGCATCACGAATGGCGTTGCCGTTCATCAGGGTGACGCGGCTGCCCCAGGAGCCCAGGTCGGCCTTGGGGGTGTTGGCGGTGTCCATGGAGGTGAGCCGCACCTTGTCGATGCCGATGCCCAGATCGGCGGCCAGAATCTGGCGCAGCACCGTGTCCGGGCCCTGGCCGATGTCGCAGACCATGGTAAAGAGGTGGGCGGTGCCGTCGTCAAAGACG
>JAKAGJ010000305.1 GCA_021815655.1 Deltaproteobacteria bacterium
CCCAGCCCGTGCGCGTGGCCCTGACCGGCCGCACGGCCAGCCCGGGCATCTTCGAGGTCATGGCCATCCTGGGCCGCGAGCGCACCCTCGGCCGCCTGGCGGCGGCCCTGGTCCTGGCCCAGGAGGGGCCGGCGTAAAAAGCACTTGACGAGCGGCGGACCATCCGATAAAAACAGGTTTCCGAGTCCTGGGGGATCGTCTAACGGCAGGACTGCAGACTCTGGATCTGCCTATCAAGGTTCGAATCCTTGTCCCCCAGCCAAGGTTGTTGAAATACCGCGGTCCCATCGTCTAGCGGTCTAGGATATCGGCCTCTCACGCCGGAGACACGGGTTCGAGTCCCGTTGGGACTGCCAAGTCAAATAGAGGGGTTAGCCGGTAGCGCGGCTAGCCCCTCTGCCTTTCCATGGTGAAAAATGGTGAAAACCATGCTCACCCTCTCAGCCCCAGCGACTCGGCCAGGTCGTTAACCTGGGCCCGGCCGCGCTCGTTGGGGATCCAGTGGAAATAGCGGTCAGAGGTAAACGCCGGGCTGTGGTGGCCGTGCTCCTTGCTCACCGCCACCAGGTCGTGGCCGGCCAGCAGGCGCAGGGTCACGCTGGTGTGGCGCAGGTCGTGGATTCGGCGCCTGGGCAACTCGGCCTTGGCCATGGCCGGGTTCCACACCTGCCGGCGTAAGACGTTGATGTCCACCGGGCCGCCCCGGCTGGTGGTGAACACGATCTCCGGCGGCCGGCCCCAGCCCTGGGCCAGGGCCTCTCGCTTCTGGGCCGTGCGGTGCTCCTGCAGGATGCCGGCCAGGTCCTGGGCCAGGGTGACCACCCGGCTCTTCCCGCTCTTGGTGGTGACCACCTCCATGCGGCTCAGGCTGCGCCGGACGTGGATGAGACCGCGGTCCCAGTCCAGGTCCTCCCAGCGCAGGCCCAGGGCCTCACCGGCGCGCAGGCCGGCCAGGGCCAGGGTGGCCACCAGCGGGTAGTACCTGGGCCAGCCCTCCTGCATGGCGGCCAGGAGCTGGCGTAGCTCGTCGGCCGAGAAGGGGTTGATGTCCTGGTCCACGGGCTTCTCCTTCCAGAGCTTGCCCAGGGCCAGGGCCGGATTCACGGCCAGGAGCTCGTCGTCCACGGCCAGGGCCAGGACTCCGCTGATGGCGTTCTTCATGTGGACCACGCTGGACTGGGCATATCCCTCGGCGATCTTGTCCAGCAGCAGGGCCTTCACGTCCCCCCGGGTGATCATGTCCACGGGCCGGCCGCCGAGGACCGGGAGCAGGTGCAGGCGCAAGATGACCTGGTAGTCCGTCAAGGTGCTGGACTTGCAGGAGACCGGCACCACCCGGGTGATCCACCGCTCGGCCAGGTCGCCGAAGGTGGGCATGGGGCGAGCCGCGGCCAGGGCCTGGGGGCCGTGCTCACGTAGCAGGCGCAGAGCCTCCTGCAGCGCCAGCCACGCGGCTTCTGACGACGCGAACGGGCCGTTGGTTATCTCGTAGGCATCGGGCCGTCCCCGACTGATCTGCTTTCGGTACTGCCACAGGCCGCTGGCCAGCTTCCTGGTGCATGGGTATCTGGTGATCTTCTTCTGCTTGGCCATCCTGGAACATCCTCCTGTACCAGGTTTGAGGATTGCCTGGGCCGCCGTCCAGGAACAGGATGCGGCCCCCGACCTTCTTGCCGCCCAACTCCTGGTGGTGCTCGCGCACCCATTCCGGAGTCGGTTGGTCCGGCAGTAAGCGGGCCACCTCGGCAGCCGAGATGAATCTGACCTGGTTGGTGGGGGTGAAGCTGGTGTCGCCCACCGGGATTACCTCCCAATGGGCGACGAGCCGAGCTGAAGACGGGTTGCATGTTGAGTATGCCCTAGCTGGGCGATGGTGTCAACGTCCTTATTGTTCCATGGTACGGATTGCTACGCCGATGATCTCCTGCACCTGATGCTTAGAGGCGACCAAGCCAACTTGTGGGGCGTAGACCGCTGTTGCTGAATCGGACGCGCCCCCCCCCGTAATGACAATCGCGTTGGCTCCATTTTGCGCCGCCTTTTCTTGCATGGCAGCGATTAAGTCTGCGGTAGAGGGGGCCAACCCTCCCTTGCCGCTGACAATGCCAACCTCTTCATATGTCCCGCCTGGAGGAAAGGTGCTGACCACCCTAACTGTGCCCTTATATGGAGGGAATCCCTTCCCTGTTTGAGTGAAATGCCCGATCCCATATGTAGCACAAGAGGACACCACGGTGGCCACTAGTATGACGTAGATCAACCGCATTGCAGCCTTCATCTCTCGCTCCATTTATGGCTTCATATACTCGAAAAGATATAAGACATTACTATGTTTTCGCCCCGCCGTGCGGTTACTTTTGCGCGGCGGGGCGTCGTTGAATCCCCCCAGATCCATCCTCCCCCAGGGCGGCAATTTCGGCGGCTACAGGCTTGTAAAACTGCTTAATATTTTGGCGCAAAGCGAGGGCGTATCCCCCGCCATCCACTTGCTTGGAGCGCAGAACAGACAAGGCCATCTCAAGATGGTCCGTCTCCAGCTTGGTTAGAGGGCGTCTGTCCCATTCAGGTAGCTTAATTCTCCCATAAGTCGCATCGTTGGCAGCCATTTGAAACGAAGGCTGAACAGGCAAGGTCCCTTCTATTGCCAAACCTTCTGCAATCATCTCTTCTTCGGTAGAACCAAGCGCAAGAGCGATTCTCACCCTAGATTCCTCGGTGGTGGGCTTCCTCCCCTTGACCACATCGCTGAGGTGGCCAGAGGACATGCCTGCCCCAGCGCAGACAAGGGTTTGCCCCCCGCGCCCAAGTCCCTTGAGGCGATGCTTCAGAGCCGCCAGGAAATAGCGGTTCTTGTCGTGCTTGTTCATTGGTGTAACTTGCCCCCCCACCTTGATAAATCAAAATTTACTCTCTAGGTGAGAGATCGGCAATAATTTTATTCTCTCGGCTGGAGAGTTTTTAGTTGACTGGTTTCTCGCGTTGTGCGAGAGTTGCTTCATGGAAACGCGAGGAACACAAGCCAAGCTGGTCAAGGCCACTGGTAAGAGCTCAGGCTATATCAGTGAAATTATTAACCGTAAAAAACGCCCCTCCTGGGACCTGGCCAAAAAACTGGCCGAGGCCACCGGGACATCTCCGGTCCTCTGGATGGAGGGGACCACGGCAGATATCAAGGCCGCTATCGCGGAATTAGACGAAAACACGCAGGCCGCTTCGGGTGGGCAGGGAGCCCAACCCGAGGCGGCCTGATTCTTTCCTGGGCGACGAGCCGAGCTGAAGACGGGTTGCACCCTTCAGCGCGCCCCCGTCCGGGGGAAGGAGAGCACATGCAGGAGATGAGCGGCAAGGAGCCGACGTGGGCGGACCTTCTATGGGCGGCCATGCTCAAAGAGGCCAAAGACAGAGCCCTGGGCAGGATCGAGGACCTACCCCCCAGGAGGCAGAGTGAGGTGGTCATGGAGTCCACCTATGAGGCGCTGATAGATCAAGCTTCCCTGGCCCACACCACCGCCACCAGGCAAATCGAGTTGGCCGTGGTCATGATCAACCGGGCCCTGGACACCCTTGATGGCTGGGTCGAAATGGATGAGCTGCTGGACATTCTGCTAGGCGCCATCGAGGTCCCCTTGGCGGCGGCCCCGGCCCAGCCCGCCACGGAGACCATCGACCTGGCCGAGCAGACCAGGGCCCTGGGCGTGGTTATCAACAACAGCCTGGCTGCGGCGGCGAGAGTGGAGGGAGAAGCATGAGCAAGAAGAAGACCGCCCAGCCGAAGATGCTGGGCCTGCGCACCTGCGCCAAGGACGGCACCAGTCACGGTGGGTTCAAGTGGCCCCTGAAGGTAGGGGCCGAGGTATCCGCTCCCGATTGGGACGACCGCCCCGTATGCGGCGGCGGGCTGCATTTCCTGCCATGGGGCGAGGGCGACGGAGGATTGCTCTCCTGGTCGGACAATGCCGTGGCCCTGGTGATTGAGCCACTGGCCCCTGTGGTGGACATCAACGGGGCCAAGAGCAAAACCGAGCGCGCCAGGGTCGTGGGCGCGTTCCCGTCCATCCCGGAGGCCGCTCAGTTCATCGCCGACAACGGTGGCGCAGGCCATGCCATTGCCGGCGGGGTCGTTGCTCGGGGGAGTCATCAGGGAGCCACGGCCGGCGACAGAGGGCAGGCCACGGCCGGCGACAGCGGGCAGGCCACGGCCGGCGACAGAGGGC
>JAKAGJ010000306.1 GCA_021815655.1 Deltaproteobacteria bacterium
CTCTTCGAGGGCCAGGCCCGGGTGGTGGTCTGCGACGGCTTCGTGGGCAACGTCTGCCTCAAGCTGGCCGAGGGCATGTTCACGGCGCTCAAACGCGTGGTCAAGGAGCGCATCAGCCAGACCCTGGCCGGGCGTCTGGGCACCATGCTCATGCGCGGCACCCTCAAGGAAGTGGCCACCACCCTGGACTACGAGAACTACGGCGGGGCCCCCCTGTTGGGCATCAACGGCGTGGCCTTCATCTGCCATGGGGCCAGTAGCCCCAGGGCCATCGCCTCGGCGGTGCGCCTGGCCGCCGACAGCGTGCGCGGCAAGGTGGCCGACCATGTGCGCGAGGGATTGGCCCAATACCGGGGCCATCTGCTGGGAGAGGGAGGGGGAGACTAGGGTCTCCTCACTGCCGGCGGGCTGCCTCACAATCCAGTTCAAGCGGGAGTGGCGCGATGGATTACTTCCTCAGCGAAGAGCAATTGATGATCCGCGACTTGTGCCGGCAGATCGCCGAAGAGCGCATCAAGCCGGTGCGGGCCGAGCTGGATGAAAAAGAAGAGTTCCCCCACGCCATCATGAAGGCTTTAGCCCAGGCCGACCTCTACGGCCTGATAATCCCCGAGCAGTACGGCGGCCTGGGCGGCGGCTGCCTGGAAAACTGCATCGCCGTGGAGGAGCTGAGCCGGGCCTGCGTGGGCGTTTCCACCAGCTTCGCGGCCAGCTTCCTGGGGGCCTACCCCATCCTGCTTTTCGGCTCCGAGGAGCAAAAGTCTCGCTACCTCGGCCAGATCGCCACCGGCGAGCAGATGGCCGCCTTCGCGCTCACCGAGTCGGCGGCCGGCTCCGACGCCGGGTCCATCCAGACCCAGGCCAAGCTGGTGGGCGACGAGTACATCCTGAACGGCTCCAAGCAGTGGATCACCAATGGCGGCGAGGCCGGCATCTACAGCGTCATCGCCATCACCGACCGCTCCAAGGGCCCCCGCGGGGCCTCCGCCTTCATCGTGGAGGCCGGCGACCCGGGCTTTTCCGCCGGCAAAAAAGAAGTGAAGATGGGCATCCGGGCCAGCACCACCGCCGAGCTGATCTTCCACGACTGCAAGATACCCAAGGACCGCCTCATCGGCCGCGAGGGCATGGGCTTCGTGGTGGCCATGCGCACCTTCGACAAGTCGCGCCCCGGCGTGGGCGCCCAGGCCGTGGGGCTGGCCCAGGGGGCCTTGGACGAGGCCGCGGCCTTTGCCCGCACCCGCAAGCAGTTCGACAAGCCCATCATCAATTTCCAGGCCGTGGCCCACATGCTGGCCGACATGGCCACCAAGATCGAGGCCGGTCGCGCCCTGGTCTACAGCGTGGCGCGCTACATGGATTCCGGCGCTAAGGACATCTCCAAGGTCAGCGCCATGGCCAAGCTCTTCCCCACCGACATGGCCATGGATGTCACCACCCAGGCCGTGCAGGTCATGGGCGGCCACGGCTACATGCGCGACTACCCGGTGGAGAAGATGATGCGCGACGCCAAGGTGCTGCAAATCTACGAGGGCACCAACCAGATCCAGCGCAACGTCATCGGCCAGGAACTCAACAAAGAGTATGGCCGCAAGGGCTAGCGCATGAAGATCATCGTCTGCATCAAGCAGGTGCCGGACACGGCGCATGTCAAGCTGGACCCGGTGACCCATACCCTCAAGCGCGAGGGCGTGGCGTCCATCATCAACCCCTTTGATCTCTTTGCCCTGGAGGCGGCCTTGCGCCTGCGCGAGGAGGCGCAAGGCTCCATCCACGTGCTCAGCATGGGGCCGCCCCAGGCCGCCGAGGCCATCAAGGAAGCCATCGGTTACGGCGTGGACGAGGGGCTTTTGTTGAGCGACCGGGCTTTTGCCGGCGCCGACACCTGGGCCACCACCGCCGCCCTGGCCGCCGGGGTCAGGATGCTGGGCGGGGCTGATCTCGTCATCTGCGGCAAGCAGGCCGTGGACGGCGACACCGCCCAGGTGGGGCCGGGGCTGGCCCAGCGCCTGGGCCTGCCGCACGTGGCCTTTGTCAAGGGCTGGCGTGAGTGCGCCGCCGACCACCTGGTGGTGGAGCGGCAAATGGACGACGGCTTCGACCTGGTGCGTCTGCCCCTGCCGGGGTTGATGACCGTGGTGCGCGAGGTGGGTGAGCCTAGGCCGCCGTCCCTGAAGGGCAAGATGCGGGCCAAGAAATACGAGGTGCCCCTGGCCGGCGCCGCGGCCTTGGGCCTGGGCGAGGCCGAGGTGGGCCTGGCCGGCTCCTTCACCCAGGTGGTGGAGGTCTTCGCGCCCCCGGCCAGCGGCCAGCGCCAGATGATCGAGGCCCCGGCCGAGGAGGCCGGCCGCCTGGTCATCGACCACCTGGTGCGCGATCAGATCATCCGGCTGGGGAGCTAAAAGCCGTGGCCTTGCTAATCGACAAGCAAAAATGCAGCGGCTGCGGGGCCTGCGTGGAGGCCTGCCCCTTCGAGGCCTTGAGCCTGGCCGACGACAAGGCCCAGGTGAATGAGGCCTGCACCCTGTGCGGCACCTGCGTCGACGTCTGCCCCGAGGGCGCCCTGGCTGTCGAGGAAGTGACTCGCGCCGCCGATGACCGCGCGGCCACTAGCCGGGGGGTGTGGGTATTTGCCGAGCAGCGCGACGGGGTGCTGCCCGAGGTGGTGGCCGAGCTCCTGGGCCAGGGCGGCCGCCTGGCCGCCGACCTGGGGGTGGAGCTGTCGGCGGTGCTCCTGGGCCACGGAGTCAGCGGCCTGGCGGGTGAGCTTTTCGCCCTGGGCGCCCAGACCGTGTACCTGGCCGACGACCCCCGCCTGCAATACTTCAACGACGACCTCTACGCCGAGGTGCTGGCCCGGCTCATCGCCCTGCATGGGCCCGAGGTGCTCCTGGCCGGGGCCACGGCCCTGGGGCGCTCGCTGATACCGCGAGTGGCCACGGCAGCGGCCACCGGGCTCACCGCCGACTGCACCGGCCTGGCCATAGACAATCAGCGCCGCCTGCTCTTGCAGACCCGGCCCGCCTTTGGCGGCAACATCATGGCCACCATCGTCTGCCCTTTAGCCCGGCCCCAGATGGCCACGGTGCGCCCCCGGGTGATGAAGAAGGCCCAGCGGCAGGAAGGCGCTTCCGGGCGCCTGGTCACGATGAATCTGGAGGCTGGCCTGGCGGCCGCCACCCAGGTGCTGGAGATGGTGCGCTCCCTGGGCGAGGAGGTCAACCTCACCGCCGCCGAGGTGGTGGTGGTGGGCGGCCGCGGCCTGGGCAAACCCGAGGGTTTCGACCTGGTGCGCCACATGGCCCAGGAACTGGGCGGGGTGGTGGGCGCCACCCGGGGGGCGGTGGACGCCGGCTGGATCGGCCACGCCCACCAGGTGGGGCAGACCGGCCGCACCATCGGCCCCAAACTCTACATAGGCCTGGGAGTCTCGGGCGCGGTGCAACATCTGGTGGGCATGCAGTCCTCGGAGGTGATCGTGGCGGTCAACTCCGACCCCAATGCTCCCATATTCCAAGTGGCCACCTATGGTATAGTGGGTGACCTTTATTCCGTGGCGCCGGCCATGCTGGCGCGGCTCAAGGAACTTAGGGGTTAAATCAAGCGCTTTAATCTGGCCCGGCCTGGGCGCAATAGGGTATTGACAGGCCGGCCCAGGAAATGAAAGGTAGTGGTTGTGTCTGAACAGGCGCGGGTATCGCTGGTGACCGGGGGCTCCCGGGGAATCGGCCGGGCCATCTGCCTGGCCCTGGCCCGGCCCGGCGACGTGGTGGCCTTCAACCATTTCGACCCCGACGAGGTCGCGGCGCAGGAGACGGTGAAGCTCCTGGAGGAGCGCGGGGTCAAGGCCCTGGGACAGAAGTTCGACGTCAGCGACCCGGCCCAGGTGTCGGCCTTCATGGAGGCCCTGGTGAAAGAGCACGGCCGCCTGGACGTTTTGGTCAACAACGCCGGCATCACCATGGACAACCTCCTGGTGCGCATGAGCCTGGAGCAGTTCGAGCGGGTGCTCAAGGTCAACCTGGTGGGCACCTTCGTGTGCCTGCAGGCGGCGGCCAAGGTGATGATGAAGCAGCGCTTTGGCGCCATCGTCAACCTGGCCAGCGTGGTGGCGGCCATCGGCAACACCGGCCAGGCCAACTATTCGGCCAGCAAGGCCGGCGTGGTGGCCCTGACCAAGACCGCGGCCAAGGAGCTGGCCTCCCGGGGC
>JAKAGJ010000307.1 GCA_021815655.1 Deltaproteobacteria bacterium
GGTGGCCCCCCGGGTGATCCACGGCGGGCGCTATCTCCTTAACCTGCTGCCCCCGGACTGGACCCGCGATCTCCAGGCCAAGGCCGGCCTGGTGCGGCCCAAGGCGGCGGAACCATCTAAATGAGCCAAGACAACCCGCGCCCCCCGGCCGGCCAGGCCCTGGCCCGGCTCATGGACCTGGTGAGCCGCTTGCGCGCCCCCGAGGGTTGCCCCTGGGACCGCCAGCAGGACCCCGCCTCGGTGGCCGCCTATGTGCTGGAAGAGGCCTATGAGGCCGTGGAGGCCGTGGCCGGCGGCGATGCCGGCCAGGTGCGGGGCGAGCTGGGCGACCTGGCCTTCCAGGTGGTCTTCCTGGCCGAGCTGTACGCCGAGGCCGGCCACTTCAACCTGAGCCAGGTGCTGGAGGGCGTGACGGCCAAGATGATCCGCCGCCACCCCCATGTCTTTGGCGGCCAGGCACTGGCCGACGCCGAGGCCGTGCGCCAACAGTGGGGGCTCATCAAGGACCAGGAGCGCGGCGCCCCGTCCGGCGGCCTTCTGGATAGCCTGCCCCGGGCCATCCCGGCCCTGACCCGCGCCCAGCGCCTGGGGCACCGGGCGGCGCGGGTGCGCTTCGACTGGAGCGACGCCCCGGCGGTGTGGCCCAAGGTGCGGGAGGAACTGGCGGAGCTGGCCGCCGCGGCCGACGACCAGGCCGCCCAGGAGGAACTGGGCGACGTGCTCTTCAGCCTGGCCCAGTGGGCGCGCCACCGGGGCCTCAACGCCGAGATGGCCCTCATGGGGGCCAACCAGCGTTTTGAGAGGCGCTTCCAGGCTATGGAGGCCCTGGCCGCCGCCCGCGGCCAGGCGCTGGGCGGTCTGGACGCCCAAGAACTGGACGGCCTGTGGAATCAGGCCAAGGCCCTGGAAAAAGCCACCAAATGATCCCCAGGCCTCTGGCGCCCCCGGAATGGTCCCGACGAGGGCGCTAGGAGATAACTAGCTGATTCTACAATTCGTTGCACATTTATCGCACAACCAGGCCGGGGGGCAAATTCCCTTGACATGGGGCGCGCCCCGGGGCTATAAACGCAGCCTATAGGGTTAGGTAAGCGAGAGCCCTGAATATCGCTTTTTTTTGCTATCGGGGAGGAGGAAGAGACAACCATGAAGAGAAGCGTTATTGCCATTTTGGCCCTGGTGGCCTTCGTGGCGCTGGCCCTCTTGGGCGGCGCCGCCTGGGCGGCCAAAACCAAGTCCGGCGAGGTCAAGGACGAGTTCGCCATCGACAACACCAAGGCCTTCGGCAAATTGACCAAGGCCCCCGTCCAGTTCCACCACACCAAGCACAATGTCGACTACAAGATCGCCTGCGCCAAGTGCCACCACGTGTTCAAGGACCACAAGAACACCTGGAAGGAAGGCGACAAGGTCGCCAAGTGCGCCGAGTGCCACAAGACGCCCATCCAGAACGACGGCGAGATGCTGAGCCTGAAGAACGCCTTCCACAAGGACTGCCAGACCTGCCACAAGGAGCAGAAGAAGGGCCCCACCAAGTGCGACGAGTGCCACCCCAAGGCCAAGTAGCACCGGCCTGAACCCGGCGTCCTTGCAAGGGCCGGCCCGCCAGGGTCGGCCCTTGATCTATTTCATGGCCCTTTAGGCCATTCTTGCCCAGGCCCCCAAAAAGACCCGCCGCGGAATCAGGGTGATTCCGCGGCGGATCGCTTTGGTCTGGGACGGACGGGTTAGACTTCGGTGATCGTGATGGCGTCGTTCTCGCACACCTCGACGCAGCTTTCGCAGCCCAGGCACTCCTCCGCGTTCACGGGGACCGCCTTGCCATCCTGCATCTCATACACGTCGACCGGGCAAACCTCTACGCATTCCTCGTCGCCGACGCATTTGTCAGCATCAACCGTAACCTGGAACATAAGCTGTCCTCCTTCCGATTGGCGAAAAAACCGGGCTAAACCTTAAAGCTCAGCTGGTTTGACCCACGTTCCTGGCCGCCTCGGCGCCCATCTGGAAAAAGCGCCGGGACAACTCCGAGTTGATCGCGGCCCACTCCTGTCCCATATCGCCCAGCAAGCGCGCCTTGTCAATAGCCTGTTCGCTGCCCAGGCCATCCAGGGTCTGCTGGGCCAGGAACACGGCCCAATCGCTGGCGGCCTGCTGCCCCTGCTGGGCCAAGGCCCTGGCCACGCTGGAAAGCGCGGCGGCCCTGGCCACGTTTTCGCCGATGGAGGCGGCGATGTCAACCCCTTTGCGCGGGTCGAAGGCGATCCATTCCACGGCCAGTCTTTTCAGGGCCCCGGCCGCCCCCAAGTCCTGGGCCAGAGTCAGGGCCTGGGCGTAGAGGGCCCGGCTCTGCTCGGGCCTTTGCGCCGCGCTCACGGCGGCCAGCCGGGCCAGCACCTGCATGCGGCTCAAGGGATCGGAAACCCGCTGGGCCATGGCCAGGGCCGAGTCCAGGCTCCGGGCGGCCTCGGCCAGCACCATAGCAGCCTCGGCCTCGCCGCGCAACAGGTTCTCTCCCGGTCCCAGGGCGGCCAACAGCTCCCGGGCCAGCTCGGGGTCGGGGCCGGCCAAGTCCTGCACCAACAGGCAGATGGCCCGCTGGCGCTCGTACTCCAGGGACATGGTCTGGGCGGAGTCCCAGGCCTCCTGCAAGGCCCGCCGGCCGGCCACGGGGTCCAGGCCCAGCAGGGTGAGCCCGGCCCGCCGGCAGGCCAGGAAGCGGGCGCCGTCCAGGGACTCGGTGCGCTGGGCCAGGCGCCAGCCCGACTCGGCGTCCACGCGCACCAACAGCGCCGCCACCTGGCCCTGCAGCAAGGCCCGGGCGCGGGGCTGGCGCAGGGAGCCGGCCCCCTGAAAGGCCTCCTGGAACAGGCTGAGCCCCTGGGCGGGGTCGGCCTCGAAACCGGCCAAGGCCGTGCGCGCCAGTTCCAGGCACCGGCTGGTGGTCTGGGGTATCTCCCGCGCCGCCTGGTCCGCCTGGCTCCAGGCCTGGGGCCCGCCTTCCAGGATGGCCAACTCCCGCCAGGTCCAAGCCCGCCACAGGGGGTCGCCCAGCTCGGCGGCCAGGGTGCGGGCCGCCGGCGGGTCGCGCCGGGCCAGCACCAGGCACAAGCCGCCCAGGTCCTGGTCGCGGGCCGCGGCGTCGGGGTTCTGGCGGGCCTGGGTCAGGGCCTGGGTCAGGGCCTGGGCCGCCACCTGGGGGGCCAGGGCCTGGGCCCCCTCGGCCAGCACGCGCAGCGGCCAGACGCGGCGGCTCAAGTCCTCCAGGCGCCCGGCCAGGGCCAGCTCCTGTTGGCGCCGCGGCGTGCCCGAGGCACCGGCCTCCTGGCGCAGGCGCTCGGCCAGCACCGCTCCTTTAGGCTCGGCCAGGTCCCGGGCCTGCTCCCAGGCCTCCTGGTAGAGTCCCCGGGCCAAATCCGGCGCGCTGGGAGCGGCCTTGGTGGCCAGGCCGCACAGGGCCAAGGCGCGCTCCCGCCGCCCTTCCAGGCGGGCCGCCAGCCCCTGGGCCTCCGACCAGACCGCGGTCCGGGGCGGCGGGGCCGGGGCCGGCGGCGCCGGGTGGTCGGAGCAGCCCAGGGCCAGGGCCGTCCCCCAGACCAGGGCCAGCCACAGGGCCAGCCGCCCCGCCCGGCTTGGCAGCCCGCGAGCCTTCATGGCAGGCGCCCGGCCTTGACCTGGGCAAAGACCTGCTCCGCCGGCTCCAGGGGCAGGCTCCGGCGATAGCCCACCAGCCAGGCCAGGGCCAGGAGCAACGCCCCCAGACACAACAGGCCCCACCACAGACGCTCCCGCCCCAGTTGGGTTTCTCCCAGCATGGGTCCCAAGACCCGTTCCTGGGCCATGCGGCGCACCGCGGCCAGGCGCTGGGCCGTCTCCTGGCCGTTCTCCAGGGGTTGGGCCAGGGCCAGGTGCAGGCTGGCCTTGGCCTCCAAGAGGCCCTGGCGCCAGGGCGGCACGTAATAGCCCCGCCGGGCCAGCACGGGCAGGCGGACGCTCAGGCCGTTCAAGAAGCTCTCGGTGGCCCACAGCTCCTCCAGCACGGCCTGGCGCCCCGGACAGGGCACCAGGCGCTGCTGCTCCAGGGGACTCTCCCAGGCCAGCTGCCCCAGCACCCGCGAGGGGTCGCTCTGGTGGCACTGCCGGCAGTGCCCGGCCGGCTCCGCCCGGGCGAGCGCCGGCCCCGCCAGCAGGGCCAAGCCCAGGCC
>JAKAGJ010000308.1 GCA_021815655.1 Deltaproteobacteria bacterium
CCCGGCCCGCGGGCCGGCCAGCTTCGAGATACTGGACATGCAGACCGTGCCCTATAGCGGCTTCTCGGTCAAATACGACCCCGGGGTGTGGTTCATCTGGGTGGGCTGCACCCTCATGGTGGCGGGCTTCTTCATCACCTTCTACTGCGCCCACCGCAAGGTGTGGCTCAAGCTCACGCCCGCCGGCCAAGGGCGCACCAAGGTGGAGGTCATGGGCTCCACCAACAAGAACCGTCTGGGGCAGAAGCGCCTGCTGGAGCGCCTGGGCGGACAAATGCAAAGTTGGGTACCCCCGGCGGGGCAATAACGGGTCAAGGCGGGCTTTCGCATTAACTGAGCTGAACGGCTCCCGTTGACGCTAGTTGGCTAATTTAGGGTGGAGTAGTAACCGTGGAAGCCTTGAGCAACACCTTGGCGGTGGCCGTCACCTTCGCTTACCTGGGCATCGCGGTGCTCTACCTGGGCGGCTGGATCATCAAGCCGGCCGCGGTGCTGGCCAAGGTGGCCACCCTGGCCCTGGGGCTAGTGCTGGTGGCGCACACGGCCTCCATCGTCCTGCGCTGGTTGGCCTCCTACCAGTTGGGCTTTGGTCACGCCCCATTTAGCAACCTATTCGAATCACTGGTCTTTTTTGGCTGGACCCTGGCGGTGATCTACCTGGTCATCGAGATCAAGACCGGCGACAAGCGCATCGGCGCCTTCGCGGTGCCCCTGGCCTTCTTCGCCATGCTCTACGCGCTGAAGCTGGACCCGGCCATCAAGCCGCTGTTGCCGGCCTTGAAGTCCAACTGGCTCATCGCCCACGTCATCACCTGTTTCCTGGGCTACGCCGGCTTCGGCGTCTCGGCGGCGCTGTCCTTGATGTACCTGGTCACGGGCAAGGCCAAGGACCCCCAGGGGCACAAGGCCCTGCTCCTGGACGATTTGATCTACCAGACCGTGGTGGTGGGCTTCATCCTGCTCACGGCGGGCATCGTCACCGGCAGCATCTGGGCCAACTCGGCCTGGGGCACCTACTGGTCCTGGGACCCCAAGGAAACCTGGTCGCTGATTACCTGGCTGATCTACGCGGCCCTCTTGCACAGCCGCTACATGCGCGGCTGGCACGGCCAGCGCATCGCCGTCTTTTCCCTGGTGGGCTTTGGCTGCGTGCTCTTCACCTACTTCGGCGTGAACCTGTTGCTCAGCGGCCTGCACTCCTACGCGGCTTCCTAACACCATCGCCCGCGGCCTCCTGGCCCCGGGCAATATCGGCTTGGCAAACGCGCGGTTTTGCCAAGCCCGCCAGATTGCTAGCCTTGATAGGCTCGCAATCTGGCGGGCCGTCCCTGGCCCGCGGGGCTCGGCGCCTCCTAGCGCGAGGCCGGCGGCGCGGCCGGGCCGGCGGCGCCTTGCTGGTAGGCGCACAGCGACTTGACCAGGGCCAGGCGCTCGCTCAGGCGCAGCTCGAAATACAGGCGCGAGCACATGAGGGCCGCGACGATCTCGCGGTAATGGCTGGGTGTGGGGCTTGGCATGGCGGGACTCCTTTCCCGGGTGAGGGCGGGCTTCCTGTCCACCCTTCAGAGGCCTTATCGGCAGGCCGGCGGCCGGTCTTGAGTATTAACCTAGGCAGGCCCTATGATATGCAACCGCGGTGCCAAGCGGCCGGTGGTTGACGCGGATGCAAGGGGTCTGATACCAATATGCGATCAAAGCCGTCCTTGGCTTTGATCGCCAATCGGCGGGCAAGAACTTGGGTTTTGCCCCGCCTCCCGAGCGCTTGCGCGCTCGGCGGGCCATCCAGGGCCCATATAACAATTTGCGTGCGAACCATGCGTTTGAATGCAAGTTGGCATGATAGCCTTGGGCCGTACAACCCTAGCGCCAAGCGAGCCTATGCCATGAAAATCCAGCAGATAATAGTGGGACAGATGGCGGTCTACGCCTACCTGGTGGCCTGCGAGCAGACCGGCCAGGCCGTGGCTATCGACCCGGCCGGCAACGAGGAGCGCATCGTGCAGGCCGCCACCGGGCAGGGATGGACCATCGTCAAGATCGTCAACACCCACGGCCACCCGGACCATACCTGCGGCAACGCCCGCCTCAAGGAGCTGACCGGCGCGCCCATCCTGGTGCACGCCGCCGACGCCGCCCACATGGTCAGCCGCGACGCCCAGGCTTTTGCCGCCATGCTGGGCTGCGCCGGCACCCCGCCGGCCGACCAGACCGTGAACGAGGGCGAGATCATCAGCGCTGGCCAGGAGGTGGCGCTCAAGGTGCTCCACACCCCCGGCCATACCCCGGGCTGCATCTGCCTGTACACCCCCGGCCACGTCTTCACCGGCGACACCCTCTTCGTGGGCGCCGTGGGGCGCACCGACCTGCCCGGCGGCTCCTGGCCCCAGATGCTGAAATCCATCCAGGAGCGCATCCTCACCCTGCCCGGCGAGACCGTGGTCTGGCCGGGGCATGACTACGGCGAGAGCAGCAGTTCCACCGTGGCCGCGGAGCGGGAGCACAATCCCTTCCTGCACTGAGGGTCCATGGAACAGCCCGCCGCCAGCGTCCCAGAGTCTCCCCACGACCCGTCCGTGGCCCGCCAGCGCCGTCTGGCCTGGCTGGCCGCCGGGCTGTGGACGCTCTTGCTGGGCGTCTCCCTGGCCTGGAACCTGTACCAGGAGCGAAGCGAGACGACCCAACTGGCTCGCACCCAGGCCCGCGTGGCCTTTGACAAGGACCTGCTCTACCGCCGCTGGAGCGCCAACCTGGGCGGGGTCTACGCCCCAGTGACCCCCCAGACGCCGCCCAACCCCTATCTGTGCGTCCCCGAGCGCGACATCACCACCCCCAGCGGCAGGCAGTTGACCCTCATCAACCCGGCCTACATGACCCGCATGGTCTACGAGATGGCCCAGCAGACCCATGGCGTGCATGGTCACATCACCAGCCTCAAGCCCCTGCGGCCGGCCAACGCCCCCGACCCTTGGGAAACCCAGGCCCTCCAGGATTTCGAGAAGGGCCAAACCGAGGTCAGCCAGCGCACCGAGATACAGGGGCGGCCCTACCTGCGCCTGATGCGGCCCCTGCTCTACGAGAAGAGTTGCCAGGCCTGCCATGGCCAGCAGGGCTATGAGGTGGGGCAGGTGCGGGGCGGCATCAGCGTATCCGTGCCCCTGGAGCCCCTGTTGACCGCCACCCGCCAGCACGAGCGCCTGATGTGCCTGAGCCACGCCCTTTTGTGGTTGTTGGGGCTCGGCGGGCTGCTGCTGGGCCTGCGGGCCCTGGAGCGCCGCCAAGAGGCCCGCTGGCGGGCCGAGCAGGTCCGCGATCGTACCCTGGCCGAGCTGCGCCAGGCCCTGGACCAGGTGCGCACCTTGAGCGGACTGTTGCCCATCTGCGCCTCCTGCAAGCGCATCCGCGACGAGCAGGGCCAGTGGCAGGGCCTGGAGAGCTACCTGAGCCAGCATTCGCAGGCGGCCTTCACCCACGGCATCTGCCCCCAATGCGCCGAGAGGCTCTACCCCGGCCTGATGGGCGAGGAGCCCCCCACCCCGGGCGGCCTCACCGGGCAAACCCCCTCCACGGGGAGCCAGCCGTGAACCAGCCGGCCCGCCAGTCCCACAAGGCCTCCCTGCCTCCGGGCACCCTGGTGCACGTGGGGCCCAGGCGCAGCGAGCGCACCAGCATCTCCCTGGTCAGCTACGGCCCCGAGGACTGCCTGCGGCAGGATGACCCCAGCCCCGAGGCCCTGTCCTCCCTGCCCCAGGGGCCGAGTTTAAGCTGGCTCAGGGTGCGCGGGCTGCACGAGGTGGGGACCGTGGCCCACCTGGGCGAGCTGTTCGGCCTGCACCCCCTGGTGCAGGAGGACATCGTCAACGCCAGCCAGCGCCCCAAGCTGGAGGACTACGGCCCCTACGCCTTTTTGGTGGTCAAGGCCCTGGTCTGGGACCAGGCCGAGGAGGAGTACCGGCCCGAGCAGATCAGCCTGGTCCTGGCCGAGCGCTTTCTCATCACCTTCGAGGAGAGCCACGGCCAGCTCTTTGATTCCGTGGCCAAGCGCCTCCAGGAGGGCAAGGGGCGCATCCGGCGCCAGGGAGTGGACTACCTGGCCTATTGCCTCTTGGACGCCGTGGTGGACAGCTACTTCGAGGTGCTGGAGTTCTTGGGCGACCAGTTGGAGGAGGTGGAGGAGGACCTCCTGGGCCGGCCCGGCCGCGAGGTC
>JAKAGJ010000309.1 GCA_021815655.1 Deltaproteobacteria bacterium
AGGCCGGGCTGACCCGCGAGCAGGCCTACGCCATCGTGCAGAAGAACGCCATGGCCACCTGGCGGGAGGGCGGCAGCTTTAAAGACCGCCTCTTGGCCGACCCCGAGCTTACCGCCGGCCTGGGACCTGGGGCGGCCCAGCTCCTGGAAGGGCTCTTTGATCCCCAGACCCACCTGAAAAACCTGGACTACATCTTCGCCCAGGTCCTGGGGCAGTAGGTCCGGCCAATGCTATACTGATGGAAAAGTTCCATGGCCTGTTGCTCAACGGCTGCCAAGGAGGACGCCCCATGAGGCGCGCGCGCGTGACGGCCCGGCTATGCGGCCTGGCCCTGCTCCTGGCCCTTGTGGCCGGCTGCCAGGGGCTGGCCCAGTTGAAGGAGGAATTCGACCCCCGCCTGTCGCCGGCCGACCAGGCCTACCAGCGGGCCGTGGAGCCCTACCTGGCCCTGGGCGTGGTGTACAACGGCCCGGCCACCGAACTCAAGGCCCGGGTCCTGCCGCTCACTCCCGCGGTGCGCCGGGCCATGGCCCTGCGCAAGGCCCAGGCCCAGGCCCTGGACCAGGCCGGCAGCCAGCGCCTGCTGCAAGAGGCCCAGGCCGACGCCGCCCGCGGCCTGGAGGTGGTGGTGAGCCTCTATGTGCCCGAGCGGCACTGGAGCGACTTGAGCGCCGCCAAGCCCGACTGGCGGTTGGTGATCCTGGACGGCGCCGGCCAGCGCCTGGAGCCGGTGGACATCCGCCCGGTGCGCGAGAAGGACCGCTCGGCCCTTAACCAGACGCTGTACTATTTCTGGGGACCCTGGGACCGCCTTTTCCTGGTGCGCTTCGCCACGCCCCAGGCCCCGGCCCGCCTCTTGGTCGCTGGCGCCCCCGGCCAGGCCGAGATGCCCCTCAAGCTGGACTGAGCAAGACGGGCGGGGGTTATCCCCGCCCGTGTATTTTCCGGCGCGCCCCTTGGGGGAGCCGCCGGCCCCCGCCCGCCTGGCCTACAAGAGCTTCACCTGCCCGCCGAAAGCGTAGACCGCCACGCGGTCGCGCCCCTGGTTCTTGGCCGCGTACATGGCCTGGTCGGCGCGGGCCACCAGGTCCTGGGGGCCTTCCCGGGGACCCAGGTCGGCCACGCCCACGCTCACCGTCACCTGGCGGGCCTGCTGCGGCCCCTGGCCGCCGTCGGCCGCGAAGCCCAGGGCCGCGATGCCCTGGCGCACCCTCTGGGCCACGGTCAGGGCCTCCTCCAGGGAGGAGCGGGGGATGAGCACCACGAACTCCTCGCCGCCGTAGCGGCAGGCCAGGTCGGTGGTGCGCACCTGGCGCCGCAGCTCGCGGGCGCAGCCGGCCAGCACCTTGTCGCCCTCCAGGTGGCCGTATCTGTCGTTGTAGGACTTGAAGTTGTCCAGGTCCAAAAGCAGCAGGCACAGGGCATGGCCATAGCGCCGGGCCGAATCCACTTCCCGGCCCAGGGTGGCGAAAAAGAAGCGCTGGTTGTAGAGGCCCGTGAGATCGTCGGTCACCGACAGGCGCCTAAGCTCGTCTTCCAGGCGGCGCTTGTCGGTGAAGTCCACCAGGGTCTCCACGGCCAGCACGGTCCGCCCCTTTTCGTCCAAAACCGGCGCGGCCAGGAAGTATAGGTACCGCTCGCCCCGGCCGGCCAGGTTCTCGAGGCGCGCCTCGCACTCCAGCCCGCCCTCGATGAGTTTGGATTGCTTGAGCCCCATGTGGCCGTACAGGCGCTGAAGTCCCGCGCTGTCGCCCTCCAGGATCAGGTCGGCCATGATGGGACGGGGCTCCGGGTAGAAGGGATGCCACTGGCGGTCGCCGCCCACCACCGCCGAGGCCGGCACCCTGGTCAGGCGCTCCATGGCCCGATTCCAGTGCACCACCTGGTGCTGGCGGTCCAGTACCATCACCGGCACCGGCAGGCCCTGCAACACCGTTTCCACCATGCGCCGGCCCACTCTCAGGGCCTGCTCCACCTCCTTGTGGGCCGTGACGTCGGTGACGATGCCCTCCACGGCCAGGGGCTGACCGTGCTGGCCGCGCACCAGGATGTTGCGCTCGCGCAACCAGCGGCTTTGACCGTCGCGGCGCTCTATCTGAAACTCCTGCTCTTGAAACAGGGGACCTCGCCCTTGCATGCGCTCCTGCCACTTCCCCAGCACCGTCTCCTGCCACTGGGGGCGCACCATCTTCCAGACTTGCTTGGGGTCGGCCTGGAGTTCCTCGGCCCCGTAGCCGGTGATGGCCTCCACGGCGGGGCTCAAATACTCATAGCGCGCCTGGGGGATGGACCAGCGATAGATGACATCGGGGGCGTTCTCCAAGAGCCGGCGGTGGCGCTGCTCGCTCTCCGCCAGGGCGCGCTGGTCGCTCAGCGCCTGGGTGACGTCGCGCACCAGGCCGAAGCGGGCCTCGCCCTGGCCCCGGGCCGTGGCGGTAATCAGGGCCTCGAAGCGGCTGCCGTCCCAGCGCAGCATGGGCACCGCGTAATCCTGCACATAACCCTGGCGGGCCAGGGTCTCGATGTAGCGCCGGCGCTGCTCCTGGTCGGCAAACAGCGGGGCAGTGCTGGCCATGGCCAACATGCTCTGTTTGTCGGGGTAGCCGAAGATGCCAAGGCCCGCGGGGTTGATGTCCTCGACGCGCCCCTGGCTGTCAATGATGAAAGCGGCGTCACGGCTCTTGGTGAACAGGTCCTCAAAGCGCTGCTGATTGGCCTGGGCCTTGGCCACCATGTCCTGGGCGGCCAGGGCCATGCTGTTCAAGGCCCGCGACAGGCGCCCCAGTTCGTCGTGGCGTCCGGGCAGGGGCTGGGGCGGGGTCAGGTCGCCGGCGGCCACCCGCTCGGCCTCCTTGGTGAGTTTGAGCAGCGGCGAGGAAAGCTCGCGGCGGGCCAGCCAGGCCGCCGCCGGCCCCACCAAAAGGCTCAGGCCCAGGATGTACCATAGGGTTTCGCGGCGGATACCGGAAAGGTCCGGCCCCACCAGTTCTTCCAGGTCCACCCGCGCCCCCAGGATGGCCTCCTGGCCCAGGCGGGTAAAGACCAGGCAACCGGGGCGACCCTCCCACTCTTCCCGGATCTGGCCGCCGCCCTCCAGGGCCATGCGCTGGCGCTGGGCGGGGCTGGGCGGGTCCTCGGCCCCCCAGACGGCCAAGAGCCGGCCCTGGGGGTCCAGGGCGAAGCAATACAACGGCGCGCGCAGGCCGCTCAGGGCCTGAAGGCGCACGGCGGCCTGCTCCAGCCTGGGCGCCCAGGCCTGGGGGCCGAAAGGCGCGTCGGCCAGTTCGCGGGCCACCTCTTGCGTCTGCCGGGCCAGCTGGCCGGCGGAGGCCGAGTAGAGATAGACCCGGCCCGTGCTGGCCAGCATGGAGGCCACGGCCAGGGCGGTAAAGGCCACCACCGCCACCAGGGTGACCGGCAGCTTGAAGCCCACGGGCAGATTGCGCAAGGCCCGCCACAGCGCCCGCGGGCTCACGGCGCGCCCCGCCGCGAGCGCCCGTTGGTTTGACAGGCCCCGGCCGCCGGACATATCATCAGGAATACCCGCCGGGAAAAATGCCTCATGTCCTGGCCCGGAACCTTTCAACCCCAGCCCGCCGGCCGGAGGCGCCCTTGCTGCTACATCACCTGACCATGAACGAATTCAGCGCGCGGCGCGCCGAGAACGCCACCGCCATCCTGCCCGTGGGCGCCCTGGAAGAGCACGGACCCCACCTGCCCCTGGGGCTGGACGCCATGCATGCCCTGGCCCTGGCCCAGGAAACCGCGCGCCTGCATCCCTGCCTGGTGGCGCCGCCAGTGTTTTACGGCCTATGCCGCAGCAGTGCCCAGCATGCCGGCACCGTGGGCATCTCGGGCGAGGTCTTGCGGGCCCTGATTCACGATATCGGACAGGGCCTATGGCGTCAAGGAATTCACCACCTGTGCCTGCTTACCGGCCACGCCGGGGGCACTCATCAGGCCTGCCTGGTGGACGCAGGAGAAAAGCTATTGCAAACCACCGGGTTGGAGGTTGCGGTCGTCTGCGTGCTGGACCTCTTGGAGCAGGCGCGGGATTTTCTGGAATGTCACGGAGATTCACATGCCGGCGAGGTGGAGACCTCCCTGGCCCTCCACCTGTGGCCGGAGCTGGTCAAGGGCACGGCCGCCGAGGCCTATCCCACCTTCCCGCGCTTCCTCTTGGTGCGCGACAAGCTCTCC
>JAKAGJ010000310.1 GCA_021815655.1 Deltaproteobacteria bacterium
CAGGCCTGGGCGCTATAGCCACCCCCCCCAAAAGCACATGGGCCGGGAAACCAGGCCCTGAAAGGAACCACGTCATGAACGCGCGCGACCGCCTGATCTTCGCCCTGGACGTGAACTCCACCGACGAGGCCCTGGACCTGGTGCGGCTGTTGGCCGCCGAGGTGGGGGTCTTCAAGGTGGGGCTGGAGCTTTTCGTGGCCGAGGGGCCGGCGGTATTGGAGCAGATCAAGAGGGCCGGGGCGCGGGCGGTTTTCCTGGACCTGAAGCTGCACGACATCCCTGCCACCATGCGCGCCGCGGCCAAGGCCGCCGCCGCCCTGGGCGTGGACTACCTCACCTGCCACTGCGAGCAGGCCGGCATCTTCGCGGGGCTGGACCTGGGGCGCACCCGGCTTTTGGCGGTGACGGTGCTGACCAGCCTGGGTCCGGAGGACCTTAAAGCCGCGGGCTATCCGCCGGCCCTGCAAGACCCCCGCGCCCTGGTGCTGCACCGGGCGCGCCTGGCCCTGGCGGCGGGGGCCGCCGGGGTGGTCTGCTCCGGTCAGGAGGCCGCCGGGGTGCGCCAGGCCCTGGGCGGCGATGCCCTGGTGGTCTGCCCGGGCATACGTCCGGCGGCCAAGCCGGGCACCAGCGCCGATGACCAGAAGCGCATCGTCACCCCCGAGCAGGCCCTGGCCGCCGGGGCCAGCCATATCGTGGTGGGGCGGCCCATCCGCCAGGCCGGCGACCCGGTGCAGGCCGCCCGCCAGGTGGTGGAGGGCATCCGCCTGGGGCTGGGCGTCCCGGCCGCCGATTGACGGCCCCCTTTGGCCCTGATATAGTTTTTTTAATGATACAGGGGAGTAAAGTCTGACCATGGCCGAGGTGATCGACCTGCACCGGCGCGCGGGCGCCCAACAGAAGGAGCAGCGGGAGCAGGCCCAGCGGCGGGCGGGGGCGGTGGCCGCCGCCTTGTCCTGCGGGCTGTGCCCCCGGCGTTGCGCCCATTGCGGCCTGGCCATCGAGGACGTTCCCGCCGCCGCCTCTCTGGCCCCCTATCCCTTCTGCGGGCCTTGCCTGGAGGAATACCTGGCCTACCAGCGCCGCCAGCAGGGACAGACCCAGCCCGAGGCCTACTGGCACAGCCAGGCCTGGGTGGAGATGTGGCGGGCCTGGCTGGCGCACATGCGGGCCGGCGAGCAATTCCGGCGCTCGCCGGAATTCTTAAGGCTCATGGCGGAGAACCAGGACTGAGCGCCCCGATGGCTTGTCTCGGGAGTTCCTTTCGATGGTCATCGAGGAGCACAAGCGACGAAGCGACCTCTTTCCTGTAAATTAGAGAGATCGTTTCGCCAGGCTCGCAAGGGCAGAGAAGATGGATGCCCCATGGAATACTGGGACGCGACACTAGAGCGGCGTTCCCGAGGAGCACGGTCATGATCGGTGGATTGGGCTTTCAAGAACTCCTGGTGATCCTGGTGATCGTGCTGATTATCTTCGGCGCCGGCAAGCTGCCCTCGGTGGGGGCCAACCTGGGCAAGGCCATAAAGAGCTTCAAGAGCAGCATGGCCGACGACACCCCCCCGGAGCAGGTGCCCACGGTCCAGGAGGGGCAATCCACGGCGGCCGGCGGCGCCCAGGCCGGCCAGACCTCGCAGCCCGGTCAGGGCCAGCCTCCGGCCTGATACCCCGACGCCTTTCCTCCCGGCCCAGCAGGCGGCACAAACTGCCGGTCCCAGGCAAATTTTTTAACCTCCGTGGGCGGCCCGCGGGGGCGTCTGGTTTATAAGCTATTAAAATAGCGACGGTTGCGCCGGTGGGCCTGCCCTGGCAGGAAATTTGCTAACCCGAAGGGCGTGGAGCATCTTTGGGGAGGCGCGACTTGCTGCCCGCATCGGTATACGGCATAACATCGGGAACCAACAGCCTAGGGACAGCCAGTTCCTCGGCCAGCGCCGCCTCCACGGGCGGCGGCGGTTTCGCGGCCACCCTGCAAGCCGCCCTGGCCGCCAGCTCCACGGGCCAGAGAGCCGCCACCTCCTCGGCCACCTCCGCCGGCCTGGCCAGCCAGCACTTCAACCCTCTGCCCAGCCGCGGCCGCCTGGGCTACTCGGCCACGCCCCAGGCCGCCGGCTCGGGGCAGCTCAAGGCCCTGGAACTGCCGCCGGGGCTCTTGCGCCCGCCCCGCGACCCCATCACCGATGCCGGCGGCGACAGCGGCCAGGACGGCGCCGGCGGTACTCTGCCCCAGGCCATTTCCACCTTCGGCGGCGACTATTTCAGCCAGGAGGTGAACCTGGGCGCGGCGCAGCAGGTGGGGGACAATATCTTTCAGTTCCACTTCCCCCATATGGTCCAGAAGGACGGCACCTACTACGCCTATTTCATAGACCACAGCCACGGCTCGTCCAACGACGTGGGCCTGGCCACCAGCAGCGACGGGGTGAACTTCACCTACCAGGGCAAGGTGCTGGAAAAGGGCGCCGCCTACGACGCCCAGCAGGCCAGCTTCCCGGACGTGCAGTACGACGCCCAGAGCAAGACCTGGTACATGCTCTACGAGGGCAAGTCGCAAAAGGGCGACGTCAACAGCGTCTGCCTGGCCACCAGCAGCGACGGCCGCAACTGGAGCAAGCAGGGACCCATCATCACGCCCGGCGCCGCCGGGGCCATGAGCGGCGTGGACGTGGGCACCCCCACCTTCTTCAAGGAAAACGGCACCTGGAACGTCTATTTCCACGGCCTGGCCCAGGACGGCCGCGTGCGCATCGGCTATGCCAGCGGCACGGACCTCAAGCACCTCAAGGTCAAGCAGGGGCCGCTGCTGGACGTGGACGACCAGGGCATGCAGGCCGGCACCGTGGGCGACCGCTCCAACGTGGTCAAGGTGGGCAAGTACTACTACATGGCCTATGAGACCAGCAGCGCCGAGGCCAATTTCGGCAAGGCCGACTGGGGCATCTCCCTGGCCCGCAGCACCCGCCCCGACGGTAGCTGGCAGAAGCTGGCCGGTGGCGACATCTTGAGCAATCCCCAGAGCGGCTTCGGCTACGACGGCCCCGAGCTGAGCGTGCAGAACGGCCAGCTCTATCTCTACTCCCGCACCACCGGCAACGGCACGGTGCGCCAGGCGCTCTCCGGCCTGGACTCGCCGGCCCAGGAGATCGCCGGCCGCGCCAGCCGGGCCAGCGGTCTCAAGACCACCCAGAACCAGGGCTACCTGCCTAAGTCCTCCACCTACTTCCCCGGCTAGCCGACCGGCGGCGGCGGGGCGCAGGCCCCGGCGCCGGCATGCGAGAAGGGCTGGGGCCCCAGGGTGACCGCCAGCCCCAGGCCGCGGGCCAGTCCGGCCAAGAGCCCCCGGAAGATGCGGTCGTGCCAGGGCTCCAGCAGGCGCCAGTAGGCCAGGCCCGCCAGCCCCCGGGGTAGGAAGCGCGCCCGCAGGCGCACCTCGGTTTCCTGCGCTCCCACGGGTTGCAGATGAAAATCCAGCACCGCCTGTCCCGGGGCCTTCATCTCGGCCAGGAGCAGCAGGCGCCGGGGCTCGTCGGCCTCCAACACCCGCCAGAAGTCCAGGGCGTCGCCCACGCCCAGGCGGCGGGGATGACGCCGGCCACGGTCCAGGCCCACCCCACCCACCAACTTGTCGCCAAAACCGCGCAGGCGCCACAGCCAGTCATGAGCGTACCAGCCGTGGCGGCCGCCCAGGCGGGCCAGCCCCGGCCAGACCTGGGCGGGTGCGCCCCTGAGCCGCAGGCGGTAGGCGCTCTCCAGCACCGTGCCGCCGGCATAGGGCGCGTCGTCGCAGTACACCCACTCCGGGGGGATGAGTTGGCCGGCGTCGTGGAAACAGGTCTCCACCCGCTCCTGGGACAGGCGCTCCAGGGCCCGGCGGATGGTCTGGCGGCACCCCAGCAATTCCTGGGGGATCAGGCGGGTGACGCGGTCGTCTTGCGCCACCACCTCGTTGGAAAGTCCCTCGGCCAGGGGCCGGGCCAGGGAGGCGGGGACGGGCGTGACCACATGAATCCAGTAGGAGCTTAGCCGGGGCGAGAGCACCGGCAACGGGATGATCAGCCGGGGAGTCAGACCGGCCTCCTGCGCATAGATGGCGAACATCTGGCGGTAGGTGAGCACTTCGGGGCCGCCGATGTCCAGGGTCTGACCCAGGGTGGCGTCGTTGTCCAGGCAGCCCAGCAGGTAGCCCAGCACGTTG
>JAKAGJ010000311.1 GCA_021815655.1 Deltaproteobacteria bacterium
TGGCCCCTTGCTGGCGCGTCGCTGTACTTCTCCCCCCTTCCCTTCCCCCCGCCTGGCCGTCTATGATGTAGCCCATACCCCCATGGAGGCACCCGGCCATGAGCGACACCCAGACCCCCGCCCCCGCCAAACTCAACCCCGCCACCATGGCCCGCCAGCAGGTGGAGCTGGCCGCCAAGCAGCTGGACATCGACCCCGGGGTGCTGCAAAAAATCACCGCCACCAAGCGCGAGCTGACCGTGCACTTTCCGGTGCGCATGGACGACGGCTCCCTGCGCATGTTCACCGGCTACCGCGTGCAGCACAACGACACCCGGGGGCCCTTCAAGGGCGGCATCCGCTACCACCCCGACACCGACCTGGACGAGGTGCGCGCCTTGGCCATGTGGATGACCTGGAAGGCCGCCGTGGTGCACATCCCCTTTGGCGGGGCCAAGGGCGGCGTGCAGTGCAACCCCAAGGAGATGAGCCCGCATGAGCTGGAGCGCCTGACCCGGCGCTTCACCTGGGAGCTGATCCCGGTGCTGGGGCCGGAGCGCGACATCCCCGCGCCCGATGTCTACACCAACCCCCAGGTCATGGCCTGGATCATGGACACCTACAGCATCATGCACGGCCACACCGTGCCCGGCATCGTCACCGGCAAGCCCCTGGAGCTGGGCGGCTCCCTGGGGCGGTTCGAGGCCACCGGCCGGGGCGTGTTCATCACCGCCAGCGAAGCGGCCCGCCACCTGGGCCTGAACATCGAGGGCGCGCGGGTGGTCGTCCAGGGCTCGGGAAACGTGGGCGGCGTGGCGGCGCGCATGTTCGCCCGCGCCGGGGCCAAGGTGCTGGCCATCAGCGACTCCCGCGGCGGCGTCCACAACCCTCACGGTCTGGACGTGGAACGGGTGCTCTCCTGCAAGAACCAGTACCAGTGCTTCATCAGCGACCGCCTGGAGGCCTCGGACATCACCAACGCCGAGCTTCTGGAACTGGACTGCGACATCCTGATCCCCGCCGCCATGGAGTGCGTCATCACCAAGGACAACGCCCCCAGGGTGCGGGCGCGCATCGTCGTGGAAGGCGCCAACGGCCCCACCACCCCCGAGGCCGACGAGATGTTGCACGACGCCGGGGTCTTCATGGTGCCCGACATCCTGGCCAACGCCGGCGGCGTCACCGTGAGCTACTTCGAGTGGGTGCAGAACCTGCAAAACCTCTTGTGGAGCGAGGACGAGATCGACAGCCGGCTGAGCGGCATCATGCGTAAGGCCTTCAGCGAGGTGCTGGCCATCAGCCATCAGAAGAAGCTGCCCATGCGCACCGCCGCCCTGATGCTGGGCATCGACCGCGTGGCCAAGGCCCAGGAACTGCGCGGGGTGTATCCCTAAACGCGGGGCACCGCTGGCTTTCGCCGTCCGGCCCCGGGGCCGGCCAGGTTTCATCATCGCATGAGGTAGCAGCGCATGCTGGACAGCAATCCCCGCCTGGCCGTGGTGGGTGCCGGGGCCATCGGCGGCATCGTGGCCGCTTTCCTGGCCCGCGAGGGCCATCGGCCCTGCCTGGTAACCAAGCACCCCGAGACCGCCCGGCTGGCCCGTGAGCCCGGCCTGCATGTCAGAGGCGTGCGCGGCGAGTTCACGCAGCCGGTGGAGGCCGTGGCGCGCGTCGACGAGCTGCCCGGGACCCAGGACGTGGTATTCCTGGCCACCAAGGCCACCGAGGCCCAGGACGCGGCCATGGCGCTCCTGCCCTTCCTGCACGGCGAGTCCCTGGTGGTGTCGCTGCAAAACGGCATCTGCGAGGAGGCCCTTTGCCAAGTGTTGGGGCGCGACCGCGTGGTGGGCTGCGTGGTGGGCTGGGGAGCCACCATGCACGGACCGGCGGACCTGGAGATGACCAGCGGCGGTGAGTTCGTGCTGGGCGATCTGGCGGGGCGCGACCTGCCCCACCTGGCGGTTTTGGGGCGGATGCTGGGGGTGGTGGTGCCCACGCGGATCAGCGCCAACATCATGGGCGAGCTTTACGCCAAGCTGATCGTCAACTCCTGCATCAACACCCTGGGAGCCATCAGCGGCCTATTTTTGGGACAGATGCTGGCCATCCCCCGGGCGCGGGCGCTGTTCACGGCGGTGATGCGCGAGGCCATGGCCGTGGCCGCGGCCATGGGGCTCACCGTGGCGCCGGGCGGGGGCGGCAAGCTGGATTATTACCGCTTCCTGAAGGGCGACGGCCTCTTGGCCCGCTGGCGCCGCGACCTGACCATCCGGGCCATTGGCCACAAATACCGTCGCCTGAAATCCTCCAGCCTGCAATCCCTGGAGCGCGGCCGCCCCACGGAGATCGACTATCTTAACGGCTACATCTGCCAGAAAGGTCGCGCCCTGGGGGTGCCCACGCCGGTTAACCTGGCCCTGGTGGGGCTGGTCAAGGAGATCGAGGCTGGAAGCCTAAAAATAGACAAGGCTAATATTTATAAGGTGCCCTGGCAGGAGGCCGGCCGGGCGTCGGCCTGACGGACGGCCCGCTCCTAACCTTGGGCCGGCGCCAGGCCAGAGCCCGCGCGGCGGCGCCTTGCATCGTCAGGCCGGCGGCGGTGGCTGCTGGGGGTCCAGGATTTGCTGCACGGTCTGGCGCAGCAATCTGGTCACCGCCTGGGGGTCGATGGCGGGGTTGACCACGCTACAGACCATCAGTCCGTTGAACAGGGCCGCCAGAATCTCCACCCGGTCATCCAAATCGCCGTCAGCCTGGAATTGGCGGCCCTTGCGGCTGGCCAGGAGCAGGTCCCGCATGCGCTGGTGGATGGTTTGATAGGCCTGGCGCACCATTGCCGTCACCTTGGGGTTGCGGGTGGCCTCGGCCAGCACCTCCAACATCAAGGCCGAGTTTTCCCGATCCAGGTTGCGGTGCACTCCGGACCCCACCTGGGCCACCAGGGCCTCCAGGATATCCTCCTCGCCTTGCTCCACCTCCGCCATGAGGGCCAGATGCTCGGCGATGTCCTGCTGGACGATGGCCTCGATTATCTCCTCCTTGCTGGCGAAGTAGTTGTAGATATGTCCGGCGCTCATGCGGGCGGCCTTGGATATCTGCGCCATGCTGGCGGTATGGAAGCCGTGCCGGCGAAAACACTCGGCGGCCGCCTCCAGCACCTGGCGCCGGCGGGTTTCCGCCCTGTTCAGGCAGGCTCTATTTTTGTCATCGGCTTCCATGACGCCGCTTCCGCCACCCCCGCTGGACCAGGTTGCCAACTTGCGCCCATGCATTACCAACCGGCCGCGACTCAGGGCCTAGGGGGTCGCCTTCTCGTACCAGCCGCCGCCCAGCACCTTGTAGAGGGTGACCAGGTTGGTCAGCCGCGACAGGCGCACGCCTATGAGACCCTGCTGGGAGGCGTAGGAGGAGCGCTGTGAATCCAGCACCACCAGGTAGCTATCCACCCCATGACGGAAACGGGCCTCCGCCAGGCGGTAGGATTCGCTGGTGGCCTGCGCCAAGGCTTCCTGGGCCGCCAGCCTCTCGCCCAGGGTGCCCCGCTGGGCCAGGGCGTCGGCCACCTCCCGGAAGGCGGTCTGGATGGCCTTCTCGTACTGGGCCAGGGCGATGTCGCGCGAGGCCTGGGCCGCCTCCAGGTTGGCCTGGTTGCGTCCGGCGTCGAAGATGGGCAGGTTCACGGTGGGCAGGAAGGTCCAGTAGCCGCTGCCGGCCTTGAAAAGCTGATCCAGCTGGTTGCTGGCGGTGCCCCCACTGCCCATGAGGGTAATGCTGGGAAAGAAGCGGGCCCGGGCCGCGCCGATGTTGGCGTTGGTCGCCTTGAGCTGGCGCTCGGCCTGTAGGATGTCCGGCCGCTGGGTCAGCACCTGGGAGGGCAGGCCCGGGGGCAGGTCATGGAGGGCGGTCACCGTTTCGGCCATGCCCTGGGGCAAAAGCTCTGGGCTAGCCTTGCCCCCGGTAAGCAGGTTCAGGGCGTTGATGTCCTGGGCCACCTGGCTGGTGTAGCGCGCCGCGTCGCCCCGGGCGCTCTCCACGCTGGTCTGGGCCTGGCGCAGGTCCAAGGCCGAGGCCACTCCCACCTCGAAGCTGCGATTGGTCAGCCCATAGGATGCCCGCTGGCTGGTCAGGGTGTCCTGGGCCAGCTTGAGGAGTTCCTGATCGGCGGCTAGGGTCAGATAGGCGCCCGCCACCTCG
>JAKAGJ010000312.1 GCA_021815655.1 Deltaproteobacteria bacterium
TGGGCCTGGCGTATGGCCGAGAGCCTATCGTTGTCCAAGGCCAGTGTCTGGCCCAGCAGGATGATCCGCTCACGGGTCGAGGCCTGGATCAAATAGGCGATGACGTCCCACCAGCCCAGACGGCGGCTGTCGATGATGCCGCTGGGGATGAAGAACAGGCCAGGGATGCCGCGGGCCTTGAGCACTGGATAGGCCAGGGCGTGGTTGTCGGCGTAGCCGTCGTCGAAGGTGACCAGGCTGTAGGGCCCGCCGCTCACCGCCGGCCGCGCCAGCAGCTCGATCAGTCCGGCCTCGCCGATCACCGTGGTGTGGGCCTGGAGCCAGGCCATCTGTTGGTCGAACCGCTCCTGGTCCGGGCCGAAGACGTCCCGGTCAAATGGGCTCTCGGGCGCGCCGGCTTGCCTCAGGCGGTGGTAGTTGACCACGAAGACCATGTCGCGGTTCAGGCGCCTTGCCAAGGCCCCGCCGCCCAGGGCCAGGATTAGACGGGCGGCGGCTATCCGTTTTCCTCGCATCTTGCCTCAACCGCCCTTGCTGATGACCCGTGGCGTGATGGCGCGCCGGTCCCTAGCTGGGGTTCAGCAGCCAGTCCAGGTCGACGGTGGTGCGGAACCACCAGTTGTACTTGCGCATAGGCACCAGGGGATACTCCGGCCGGTCGCTCTTGATGGCGTTCTTGACGCGCCAGCGTTCAAAGCACCAGGCCCCGCTGCGGATCAGCTCCTGGGTCAGGTAGTCGTAGTCCTGGTTGCCGCCGCCTGCCTTGCGCACAAAGTACTGGGCCACGGCGATGATCTTCACGCACTCTATGGCGTGCTCCAGGTCGTTGAAGAAGTAGTTCTCCAGGCCGGTGGTGGGCGGGTCGGAACTCATCAGGTAGTAGGGCACCTGGTACTCGTCCACGTTCTTGCTGTACTGCTTGCGGTAGGTGCCGTGCTTGACCATGAAGTCGGCCAGCATCTCCACCGACTTGGCCACCCGGGGGTCGGCGCTGACGATGTAGTAGCGCAGCATGGCGTCCACCAGTTGGGCGGACATCCAGGGGCTGCATATCCAACCCGGCCTCTTGCGCTCGCCGTGCTGCTGGGTGCTGTGCACCATGCAGCCGTCCCTGGGCGCGCCCTCCTCGGGGTTGAGCTGCACGTTGTAGCCGGCCTCGAAGAGAAAACGCGCCCGGGCCAGCAGGGCCGGGTCGCCGGTCATTTCATAGGCCGTGGTGGCGTTGAGCAGGTTGAAGGCCAGGTGACGCTCGGTCCAGAAGGTGCGCGCGGGGGTGAGCACCGGGTCCCAGGCGTCCAGGAGATTGAGCACCCGCCGGGAGGCCCGCATCACCCGGTCGTCGCCGGTGAGCCAGTGGTCCAGGGCCAGGCACTCCTGGTAGCCGAATTTGGGGTCGCGGGCCAGCTTATCGCCCAAGAGGGCGAACTTGCCGTCCTCCTGGATCTGGTAGGCATAGTACTGGGCGGCCCGGTGGGCCTCTCTCAAGGCCTGGAGGCCGCCCAGGCGAAAATAGGTCAGGAAGAAGGTGGTGGCCCGGTCGAAGAGCCAGGGCTCGTAGTCGGTGAGGTAGTGGCTGAGGAACTTGGGGCCCACGTTGGCGTGGGCCTTGTTGATGGCCGCCGGGAAGAAGTTCCTCAGGGCGTTGTCGTAGAACTCCCACTTGGGGTCCTGGCCGGCCGGGCGCATGCGCCCCTTGAGCAGGCATTTGCCCAGCCATTCCCCGGGCAGCACGGCGTAGACCGGCGGGTCCAGGACCACCGCCGCCGGGTAGGTGCCGTCCTCCACGGGCAGCCAGTCCTCGCGCGCCGACCATTCCCGGGAGACGTTGGCCTGGCGCGGCGCGCCCCAACGCACGGTGTAGGCGCGCGGCACGGTGGAGGACATCAGGTCGCGGTACTGGATGAAGGCTGCGCGGATGCTGCCGGCGTGGGGCACCGGCGCGTGCCAGGTGGCCAGCACTCGCACCGAGATGGGCATCTCCTTGCCGGTGTTGTCGATGAGCGCGATCATCCTGGGGTCGCGGACAAACCCCGGCGGGAAGGGCACGCCGAAGCCGGCCACCACCACCTTGTTCACCACCCTGGCGTCGGGGTGCAGTTCCACCCGCAGGTCGCCCTTGGACTGGGCCGCCGGGAAGAGCCCCTGATAGGCCGGGTCCTGGGGCGCGGCCTGGGCCTGGGTGGCTGGGGGCGGCGGCGATTCCTGGGCATCCTGGGGCAGGGGCGGCATGGGCTGGGTCAAGGCCACGGCGGCCGGGGCCCAGCCCAGGAGGACCAGGACCAGGGCCCAGGACGCCAGCCCAATCGCCAGTCTTGCGTGGAGGCGCATGTGCCTTGCCCGTCTCTTGGATCAGCGGCCCGCGCTACTTGGCCACGCCCAACTGCTTGGCCAGCTTGAGGGCGTCGTCCTTTTCGCGGAAGGTCCCGGGCAGGCGAAGCGCCTTGTCCAGGGCCTTCTTGGCCTCGGCATCGCGCTTCAGGGCGGCCAGGGCCGCGGCCATGTGGTAGTGAATGGCCGGGTTGTCCGGTATCTGGCGGGCCGCCTCCTCCAATTCCTGCAGGGCGCTCAGGTGGGCCCCGCGCTGGTAGAGCACCCATCCCAGGGTGTCGGTGAGCCGGGGGTCGCCGGGCGAGAGACGCTTGGCCCGCTGCACCAGGGGCAGGGCCTCATTGAGGTTCTTGTCGCCGCCCAGGCGGGCCAGCAGATAGGCCAGGTTGTTCAGGGCCGGCACGAAGTCGGAGTTGATGGACAGGGCCTGGCGGTAGTCGGCTTCCGCCTCCTGCTCCTTGCCCAAAAGCTCGCGCAGGCTACCCCTGGCCACCAGGATCGCGGGGTTGTCCGGGGATAGCGTGAGGGCCTTGGTCAGCTCGTCCAGGGCCGCCTGGTCCTTGCCCTGGGCCCGGTCCACGGCGGCCAGTCCGGTGAGGGCCCCCACCGTGCGGGGGTTCACCTCCAGGGCGCTGGTGTAGTCCTTGCGGGCCTGGTCATACTGGCGGGCCGCCTGGTGCAGGTCCCCCAGCAGGCTGTGGACCAGGTCCTTGCGCGTGGTCTTGTCCAAGTGGGCCTTGGCCCGGCTCACCGCCTTGTCCAACTGATTCTGTGCGGCGTAGAGAAGCGACAGGCGCATCAGGGCGTCCAGATTGTTGGGGTCAAGCCTCAGCGCTTCCTCGTACTGCTTGGCCGCCTGTTCGGGCTGGCGCTTGGCCTGGGCCACCATTCCCAGGCGGTGATGGCCCAGGGAGAGCTTGGGCTGGCGGCGCACCAGTTCCTTGAAATCCTCCTCGGCCTTGAGGAAGTTGCCCTGGGCCAGGTAGAGCCGTCCGCGCATGTCCAGGGCGGCCAGGTTCTTGGGCTCCAGTTGCAGTATCTGGTCCATCTGGGCGATGGCCTGGACCATCTCGTTGCCCTGGGCCTGGAGGGTGGCCAGCGTGAACCGCAGGCGGGTGTCGTTGGGGTCGGACTTCAAGGCCTTGTTCAGGTCGGCCTGGGCCAGTTGTGGCTTGAGCTGGCGGGCGAAGGCCAGGGCGCGGCGGTAGAGGGCCTCGGGGTCCTCGGGCCGCTCGCGGATCACGCCGGTGAGCATGCCGATGGCCTTCTCCAACTCGCCCCTGGCCATCAGCACCCGGGCCATGAGGGTCTGGGTGGTGGTATCGGCCGGGTTGTCCTGCAATATCTTCTCCAGGCGCTGCTGCGACTGGTCCAGGCGGCCGCGTTCCAGGTCGAACTCGGCCAGGGCGTTCTGGGGCACCGGCGACTTGGGCGCCACCTTGGCGGCCTGCTCCAGGTAGGACAGGGCCTTGGCCTGCTCGCCGCGGGCGGCATAGAAGCGGGCCGTCATCAACAGCGGCCACATGGACTCGGGGTGTTCGCGCACCGCGGCCATGTAGACCTGCTCGGCCTTGTCGTTCTGGCCGGCCACTGCGTAGAGCCGGGCCAGGGCCAGGCGGTAGCGCTCCTCGGTGGGATGGCGGGCCACCAGGTCGCGCAGGGCCGACTCGGCCTCCTGGGGCTTCTGCTGGCGCATCAGCATCTCCACCAGCATCAACTGGAGGCGGGCCTCGTCGGGGTTGGCCTGGGCCGCTTCGCGCAGGGTGGTGGCGGCCTTGTCGTCCTGGCGCTGGTTCAGGTAGAGCCTAACCAGGAGCAGGCGGGGGGTGAGCAGCTTGGGCG
>JAKAGJ010000313.1 GCA_021815655.1 Deltaproteobacteria bacterium
CAACCCCAGGCTGTTCAAGCTCTACCTCAAGATCGTCTTCGAGGGCGACGTGCCCTTCCGGGGCCGGCTGCTGCAATCCATCCGCTTGTTTTCCCGCGACTACCTGCTGGACCTTTTGCGCGAGGGCCAGGCGGCCGGCCAGCTCCGGCCCGGCCTGGACCTGGACCTGGCCGCCTTCATGGTGGATGCCACCCTGGAGCGCTTCCTGGTGGCGCGCAGCCTGGAGCACATGGACCCGGACCTGGGGCTCTTCGGGGCCGACCGGGAGCGGGCCCGCGCCCGGGCCGGCGAGCTGGTGGCGGCCCTGCGCCATGGCCTGGGCGCAGGGGGTCGATCATGAGCGTCTGGCTCCTGGCCGTGGCCATGGAGCCCGAGGCCAGGCTGCTAATCCCCCGCCTGGCGCCCGCCGAGCCCCTGGGCCGCAAGCCCTGCTACACGGGCCGCCTGGCCGGTCGGGAGGTGTTGCTCACGCTCACCGGCCTGGGCCTGGTCAACGCCGCCCAGGCGGCAACGGCCGCCCTGGAAGGCCGGCCCGACATCACGGCGGTGATAAACCTGGGCTGCGCCGGAGCCTATGCCGGCGCTGGCCTCGCGGTGGGCCAGGCCGCCCTGGCCACGGAGGTGGCCCTGACCGACGGGGGCATCCTGGGCAGCCAGGGCTGGCAGCCCCTGGAGAGGCTGGGCATGCCGCTGTTCACCGACCAGCAGGGCCGCGACTACTACCACCGCTGGCCGGCGGACGAGACCCTGACCGATCTGCTGGCCGGATCCCGGCGGGGCATCCGGCGCGGCGTCTTCGCCACGGTGAACCAGGTGAGCGGCGACCCAGCCATCGCCGCCGGCCTCGAGGCGCGTTGGGGGGCCGTCCTGGAGGAGATGGAGGGCGCGGCCGTGGCCCAGGTGGCGGCGCTCTATGGCCGGCCCTTCGCCGCCCTGCGCGGAGTGAGCAACATCGCCGGCCGGCGCGAACTGGACGTGGCCGCCGGGGCCGAGGCGGCCCAGGAGGCGTTGTTGGTCGCGTTGGAAGCATAACGTGAGGGCGTGGACAGACTATGGCCGACTGTTCAAGACGTATGAACTATAATGAAACCGCTAGAAAGAGCGTCGAAGCTTGGTTTCAAGATTTAGACAATAAAATCAAATACCTTAAAAAACTCCGCGCAGAAGAGCGATTAACAGAAGCCTGGATTTTATGCGTTTGCTATATCGATTGGCTAAGCTGCTGCTTATATGGGAATCAACGCGATAATTACAGATATTTCGTTAAGGCATTGACAGAGCATGGAAGCGAAGAACTACTTACATATATCCATGGTGAATATTTTTGTCGTCAGCTAGTGGGGCTGGCAAGAAGTAAGAATAATGAATGGGAAAAGCAAGCACTTGATAGGATCGTTAAATTTATCGAGGAAGAGAAGGAAAAGGTCTCAACTAGAATACGAGAACAAGGTAATTCCATTAATAATATAAACTGTTCCGCAGATAGTTCAGATGGAGATAACGTAAGTGTCGAATTATTCCGCAGAGATGAGCTTGTTGACTTAGCTGGTAAAACTAGCAATATTGGTGCCAATGAAATAAAAACATTAGAAACAGAACTATGGCGCGGCACACTTGCCGCCATTGTTTATAAAAAGATTAGGATACCCTCCGTCCATGGCATTGGTTCCGGTCAGGTATTATCTTTTGGTGGCTCAACTTTTGAGGGGCGCCCTGTTTCAGATATTGATTTCACTATGATATGTAATTGTTTAGAGAACATCGCCAGTTTCGCCAGGGCAGAACCCGAACGAGTGTGGAACAATTTGATTAACTGAATTAACCGTCTCATGTTCTTGGATTTGTCTTATTTTGTCACCAGAACTTGACATCACCTTCGGCTACTCGCCCTGCCCCAATGACACCTTCGCCTTCCACGCCCTGATGCACCGCCTGGTGCCCACGCCCGGCGCGCGGCTCAAGCCCTTTCTGGCTGACGTGGAGGAGCTGAACCGGCGGGCGCTCAGGGCCGAGCTGGGCCTGACCAAGCTCTCCTTCCACGCCCTGGCCCATGTGCTGGATGACTACGCCCTCCTGCGCTCGGGCGCGGCCCTGGGGCGCGGCTGCGGGCCGCTCTTGGTGGCCCGGGCCGGCGCGAGGCCGGCTGACCTGAGCGAGACCCTGGTGGCGGTGCCTGGCCGGCTCACCACCGCCCACCTGCTGCTCAGTCTCTTTCTGGGCCGGCCGCCCCGGGTGGAGCCCTTGCTCTTCAGCGAGATCATGCCCGCCGTGGCCAGCGGCCGCTACGGGGCCGGCCTTGTCATCCACGAGGGGCGCTTCACCTATCAGGAGCATGGCCTGGCGAGCCTGGTGGACCTGGGGCAGTGGTGGGAGGAGACCACCGGACTGCCCATCCCCCTGGGCTGCATCGCCGCGCGCCGCGACCTGGGCCGCGACACCGGGCTCATGCTGGAGCGGGCCATCAGCCAGAGCGTGCGCCTGGCCTGGGCCGAACCCCAGGCCAGCCAGGCCTATGTGCTGGCCCACTCCCAGGAGATGGAGCCCAGCGTGGTTCAGCGGCACATCGGGCTCTACGTCAATGAGTTCACGGCCGAGCTGGGCGAGGACGGCCTGGCGGCGGTGGCCGAGGCCATGCGCCGGGGCCGGGCCGCCGGCCTGCTGCCCCCGGGGCGCGACGACCTCACCTGGTAGATCAGCCTCTACCCAACCTGATAGGTTTTGCTGGCCGGCTCAGGCCTGCGGCCCGGGTCCGTCCTGGCCCAGGCCGTGTCGCCGGGCCACCTCCGCGAAGGCGGACAGCACCCGCTCCACCTGCTCGTCGCTGAAGGCGCTGTTGAAGGCCACCCGGATCAGGGCCTGGTTCTGGGCCACCGCCGGGAAGATGGCCGGCGGGGCGAAGACCCCCAGCTCCAAGAGGTCGCGCGCCACCAGGGCGGCCAGCATGGTGGAGCCGATCTTCACGGGGATGATGGGCGTGCTGGAGCCACCGGTGTCCAGGCCCATCCCCTGCAAGGCCTGGCGGGCTTGGGTGCTGATGCGCCAGAGCCGCTCCACGTGCTGGGGCTCGCCCTGGATGATCTCCAGGGCCTTCATGGCCGCAGCCAGGTTGGCCGCCGGCAGGGCGGCGGAGAACATCAGGCTGCGGGACTGGTGGCGCATGAAGTCCATGACCGTCAGGTCGTCGCTGGCGATGAAGCCGCCCACCGAGGCCAGGGACTTGCTGAAGGTGCCCATGATGAAGTCAATCCCCTCAGTGACCCCGAAGTGGGCGGCGCTGCCGCGCCCGCCCGGGCCCATCACCCCCAAGCCGTGGGCGTCGTCCAGGTAGAAGAGCAGGTCCGGCGCGCGCTCCCGCAGGGCCAGCAAATCGGGCAGGGGGGCCAGGTCGCCGTCCATGCTGAAGACGCCCTCGGTAATGAGCAGGGGCAGGCCTTGGGGCATCTTCTGGCGGGCGCGCGCCAGGCGGCCGGCGGCGCTCGAGGCGTCGTTGTGGGCAAAGGGCACCAGGCGGGCCCCCGAAGCCCCGCAGCCCTCCAGCACGCTGGCGTGTACGCGCCGGTCGCAGAGCACGATGTCCCCGCGCCCCAGCAGCACCGGGATGGCCCCCAGGTTGGCGCTGAAGCCGGTGGCGTGCACCAGGGCGGTCTTCTTGCCCACCCAGGCGGCCAGCCGCCCCTCCAACTCCTGGTAGAGGCTCAGATTGCCGCAAAGAAAGCGCGAGCCGCCCAGGCCGGTGCCCCATTGCCGGCTGGCCTGGACCGCGCTCTCGGCCACCCGGGGGTCGTGGGAGAGCCCCAGGTAGTCGTTGGAAGCCACGCTCAGCCGCCAGCTCCCCTGGATCAGCACCTCCGGCCCGCGCACGCCCTCGATGGGGCGGAAGTAGGGATATATCTCCTGGCTGCGATACTGGTCGACGAAGCTCAGGTAGGGCAGACAGCGCTCGCGCAGGGTGGAGATGGACATGGTGCGGTGTTCCAGGGATGCGGTTGGTGGTGGCCGGGCGCGCGGCGGCGTCCGCTCTCAATTAATATATCATGACCCCTGGCCGGCAGACCCCTCTATGGGGCTCAGAGCCAGCCCTGCTGGCCATACCAGCGCGCCGTGGCGGCCAGGCCCTCGCGCAGGGGCAGGGGCGGGCCCAGACCCAGGTCGCGGCGGGCCCGGGAGCC
>JAKAGJ010000314.1 GCA_021815655.1 Deltaproteobacteria bacterium
CCGATCTCCACCAGGGATTGGCTCTTGTATTGTGGCAGCACAATCATCTTGTAAATGCTGCTATTTATGCAATTGCTTAAAGTAATGTCTATGAGGCGGTAGATGCCGCCGAAGGGCACCGCGGGCTTGGAGCGGTCCTGGGTCAGCGGCGAGAGCCGCTCGCCCTTGCCCCCGGCCATGATGATGGCCAAAACGTCCTTCATGGCTGGAACCTCCTGTGCGAATCCGCTGTCCGCCCCGGGCCAGGGCGCTAGTCCAAGTACTGGCCAAAGGAGCGGTTGTTCTTCATCTGCCCGATCAACTGGTCGCAATGCCTTATGCGCTTGAAGGCGTGGACTATCAGATAGAGGCCCAGGGAAAGCAGCCCGGCGTTGACCACCAGGAAGGGTATGGCCAGATGCAGCACCTCCAGCAACTGATAGTAGCGGGAGGCCACGATCAAAAAGCAAAAGATGCCCAGTTGCGCCAGCAGGATCAAGATGCCGGTGCGCATGAGTTCCAGCGCGGCCCGCTTTTCCTCCAGCACCAGCTTGATCTCGTCGATGAGCACCGCTTGCAGGGATTTGTCGTTGTTGTCAATCATTTTGGCTTCCTGGAACCCTCGGGGAGAATGGGATCGTTTGCCGCCGGGCCGCTGAGCCCAGAAGGAGGCCTCAACTGCCGCCTTTGAGCACCACCACGATGATGCGCAGGCCCACCAGGCCCAGCGCCAGGGCCAGGCTTTTGATAATCCAGACGCTTTTAAGGCGGTTGGACAACGCGGCCCCCACCTGGGCCCCCGCCACCACGCCTATGGACAAGGATATCATGTGGTGGACCCCGTTGGAGAAGGTGCCGGTGAAAATATGCACCATGGTGCCGGTGAAGGCCATGACCACCAGGATGAAGTGAGAGGTGGCCGTGGCGATGTGCACGGGAAAATCGAGCAGGTAGGCCAAGGCCGGCACGTGGATCACCCCGCCGCCGATGCCCAGGAAGCTTGAGATGTAGCCCACGGCCAGGCTCAGGCCCACGCCGACCTTGGGATTGTAGGAATAGTCATAGGCCTGTCCATTGGCCTCCACCATGTGGCGGCTGACCTGGCCGTGGCCAGGGGGACCAGGGTGGTCCTGCCGGGTTTCCCGCGCCAGGTTGGGCTTAAAGGCCAGGAAGACGGCCCCGGCCACCAGCAGCACGGCAATCAGGCCGTCAAAGAGGCGCCGGGGCACCAGGCTGGTGTTCAGCGCCCCCAGCAAGGCTCCGGGGATGGTGGCCAGACCAAAGAGCAGACCCGACTTATAGTCAATGCGCCGCATGCGGGCATAGGCCTCGGAACCGGACAAGGCGTTGAGGAAGACCACGGCCAGGGAGATGGCGGTGAGTTTGTCCGGCTTCTCGTCGGGGTTCAGCAGCAACAGTATGGGCATGAGCACGAAGCCCCCGCCAGCGCCGATAAGGGTGCCATAAGCCCCCACGCCAAAACCCAGGGCGATGAATTCCAGGTAGGTTCCAGCATCGGAGATGGTCATGCGGCCATACCCGGTAGGCGGGGCCGGGTTGCCGGGACAAAGGAGCCCAGGCCGGGGTACAACATGACTATTCCTCCCCCGGCCCGGCCTGGTCCGTGGAATCCGCGGCCTGTGCGCAGACGGGGCTGGGCAGCGGCTCCAGGAAGTAGCGCCGGTACACGTCCATGAGCGAGAGCATGATGGCCAGGAGCAGGGGCCCCAGTATCAACCCCACCATGCCGAATAGGCTCAGGCCCCCCAACACGCTGAAAAAGGTCAGCAGGGGGTGCACGTTGCCCTGCCCCCCCAGGAGCTTGGGGCGCAGGATGTTGTCGCAGACCAGCGAGGCGATCTCGCACCAGACCATCACCCCGATGGCCTGGCCCAGATTGCCCAGCACCAGCAGGTAGATGCCCGCCGGCAGCCACACCAGGGCCGTGCCCACCAGGGGCACCACCGAGGAAAAGACCATCACCGTGCCCCAGAACAGGGCGTTGGGCACCCCGAAGACCCCGAAGCCCACTCCCGCCGCCAGGCCCTGGATCAGGGAGAGCACCACCGTGCCCTTGAGGGTGGAGCGCAGGGAGGCCAGGATGTCGTCGCGCACCCGCTGGTTGAGCTGAAGGGGCAGGGGCGACAGGGCGAAGGCCTTGTCGGCCATCTCGCCGCCGTCCATGAACAGGTAAAAGGCCACGAACAAAAGCAGGGCGAAGCCGATGACCACGCTGGTGAAGCCCCGCACCAGGCTGGCCAGGTTGGCGTAGAGCAGGTTGCTCACCTGACGCACCAGCTCGCCGGCCTGCTTCAAGAGGTCGCTCTGGTCATAGCCCAGGATCTTTTCCAGATGGTCCATGTAAGGAGTCAGCCGCCCCAGTCCGGCCTGGAATATCTTTTCCAGTTGGTCGCCGCTGAGCAGGTGACTGACGGTGTTGTAGAGGTCCAGGGCCTGGCTGGCCAGGACGCCCACCAGCAGAAAGAAGGGCAAGGCGATGAGGCACGAGAGGCTCAGGCAGGTCAGCCCCGAGGCCAGGGCTCGGCGGCCGCCCACCAGGCGCAGGACCAGTTGGTAGAACGGCCCCGCCACCACCACCAACACCACGGCCATGAATATGGGAATGAGGAAGGGCTCCACCAGCCGGTAGGCCAGGTAGATCACAAAGAGGAAGCAGACCGCGAAAAACCAGCGGCCAACTTTATTGGTGAAGATGGTGGGACGATCTGGCTCGGTCATACCCCTCCCTTTCGCCACCCCACGGGTATTAGCCGCGCCAGGCGCATGGTATCCAGCAGGCCGCGCACCCGGGCCACCCGCTGAGGCCTAATCTCGGCGCAGGCCAGGCCCACGCCCTGCGGGCACTGGGCCAGCACCCGTCCCCAAGGGTCCACGATCATGGCCTGGCCGTGGCTGGCCCGGCCGGGCGCGTGCTGGCCCCACTGGGCGGCGGCCAGCATGTAGCACTGGTTCTCCAGGGCCCGGGTGCGCACCAAAAGTTCCCAGTGCTCGCGGCCGGTGGCGGCGGTGAAGGCGCTGGGCGCCGCCAGGACCTGGGCTCCCTTGAGGCGCAGGCGGCGGTACAGCTCCGGAAAGCGCAGGTCAAAGCAGATGGAGAGCCCCAGGCGCCCCAGGGGAGTCTCAGCCACCACCAGGCGCCGGCCCGGGCTGTAGAAGCCCGACTCGGTCAGCGCCGTCTGGCCGGGCAGACCCAGGTCGAACAGATGAATCTTCTGGTAGTGGGCGCGCAGACGCCCCTGGTCGTCCAGCAGGGTGGTGGTGTTGTACAGCCGGCCCCGGGCGCCGCGCTGGGCCAGGGAGCCGCCCACCAGCCACATCCGGTGCCGCCGCGCCTGGCTGGCCAGAAACTCCAGGGTGGGACCGGCCAGGGTCTCCGGGGCCGGCGGGGCCTGGCCCTCGGGCAAGAGCAGGCCGAAGTGCTCGGGCAGCACCGCCAGGCCCGCCCCCTGGGCGGCGGCCTGTGCCAGGAGGTCCTGGGCTTGCGCCCAGTTGGCCTGCCGGTCCGGCCCGGAGTTCATTTGCAGCACCGCGGCGATCATGTGGGGCATTATACCAACATGGCGGCGGCGCCAGCCATGGCTTTGATGGCCCTCCGCCGGCGCGCCCCTCGGCCTCCCCTGTTCGGTTGCCGCTCCCCGGCCCCTATGCTAGCATGGGCAACATCCCGGCCTCCGCCCGCGCGCCTTGGGGTCTAGGGATTCATGCCAGCCGCCAAGGAGACAAGGTGATGCTCTCGTACCGGGAGGTGGAGGAACTTCTGACCCAGGCCCGGCGCAACGAGGAGATTCAGCGCCGCCTGGATCAGGTGGAGGAGTTCCTTCTGTCCCACCAGAGCCTGCCGGAGCTGTGCAAGCACCTGGGCCCGCGCATCGGCCAGGTCTACGAGCTGGAAAAAGTCACCCTGGCCCTGGACGCCTCCAATCAGCGCCTGCGCCTGGCCCTGGAAACCCTGCCCGAGCCTGGGTTGCCGGCCGAGGTCTTCACGCGGCCACGCAAGGAGCTGCGGCTGATCCTGGGCAACCTGGAACAGCCCTTCCTGACCAACCGGGTGAGCCCCGAGTTGGGCGACTGCTTTTTCCCCGGCGGGGCCTTCCTGGCCTCCCTGGCGGTGATACCCATGTGGGTGCGAGGCCAGTTCCTGGGCACCCTCAACCTGGGAGATCGGAA
>JAKAGJ010000315.1 GCA_021815655.1 Deltaproteobacteria bacterium
CCCTTGCTGTGGTCGCTGTGGGCGGCGGAGCCGGCGGCCACCATGCGCGCGAAGTTGCGGGCGGCGATGGTCTCGGGGGTGGCGCCGCACAGGCCCTTGCGGGTGTCGATGCCCTCGATGCCCTTCTTGGGCAGGGGCAGGCGGCAGGGACCCTGGGCGCACATCTTGCAGCAGGTGCCCTGCTCGCCGATGTTGCAGGGCTTCATGGTCACGGCGCGGTCAAAGATGGTCTCGCAGCCGTCGGCCTGGGCCTTTTGCAGCATCTGAATGGTGGCCTGGTCCACGCTCACGCTTTTGGGGTCGGCCTTCTTGGGGGCCTTGTCGTCTATCTTGGACTGGATGTCTTCGGCGGACATGCGCTTCCTCCTGGGCAATGGTTTGTCACGGCCTTCGGAGGGCGAGGCAAGGCCATCCGCAGGCTATTAAGCATTTTGGTATCACTATACCACAATACACGGCCCCGCACATCCCACCCGCGCGGGCCAACTTCGTTTCCACTGAATCAATGATAATTACTATTATTGGCTACGCCAGGGCGCAAGCAGCGGCAAACAAATTATTGTGCCCGCTCAGGAGGCGTCCGGGGAGGCGCCCTTGGCCCGGCGCAGGCCCTTGAGGGTCAGCCCCCGCCGCCACATGGTCAAAAGCCCGGCGGCGGTCAGGGGGAAGTACTGCACGGCCCAGAAGACCAGGCTGTAGTTGGCGGCCCGCTGGGGCCCGGCCCCGGCGATGCTCAAGGCCCACAGGCAGGCCAGTTGGAAGGTGCCCACATAGCCCGGCCCGGCCGGCACCGCCGCGGCCAGGGAGCCGCCGGCAAAGGCCATGCAGGCCATGAACAGGCTGGGGGGCAAGCCCATGGCCGGCAGGAAGACCAAGTATTCCAGCACCATGGGCACCCAGACCCCCAGGGTGAGCAACACCAGCCTGGGCAGGTGGTGGGTATGGCCCAGGACCGTCAGACCCTGGTGGAAGGTTGCCAGAATGCCCTCCAGGGCGGCCCCCAGCTTGGGCGACAGGCGCCCGGCCAGGCGGCAGATAGTGCCCATGGTGGCCGCCGGCCAGCGCCACAGGGCATAGAGCACCGCCAGCACCAGCAGGTAGCCGGCCAGCAGGGTGTAGCCGGCCCCACGCATGTAGGCCACGCTGAAGGCCCCGGCGTGGCGCCCGGGGTCGGCGAAGACCAGGGTGCCAAAGAGGATCAGGAGCAGGGTCAGGCCGTCCAGGATGCGCTCCACCACGATGGTGGCCAGGGCGCTGGAGGCCGGCACCCCCGCCAACTGCTGGGCGGTGAAGGCGCGCACGAACTCGCCCAGGCGGGCGGGCAGCACGTTGTTGGCCATGAAGCCGATGAGGTTGGCGTCCCACAGGCCCTTGAAAGGGCATTCCTTCACCGGGACCAGCAAGAGCCGCCAGCGGGCCGTGCGCGACCAGAAGCTCAAACCCAGCAGGGCGTTCACCGCCAGGGCGTAGAACCAGTTGAGGTGGCGGGTCAACTCCCAGAGCTGGCCAAAGTCCACGTCCCAGAGCACGTAGGCCAGGCAGGCCAGGCTTATGCCCAGCCCCGAAAGGGTCTGCCAGTTCAGCACAGCCACCTCCAGGCCTGGCCTGGGCCAACCTCGGCGGGTTGGGCTCCAGGCGCGGGGGCGATGCCCAGCCACTCGCGGGCGCTGGGCAGCACGTCGTAGAGAGAGGCCCCTGCCACCTCCTGGCCGGCCTGGGCCAGGCTGGCGGCCTGGGTCAGGTCTGGACCGGCGGCCAGGGCGGCGATGAGGATGCCCTGGGGGGCGTGGTTGGCCTGGTCGGGGCCGGTGTCGTTGTCCGGCAGCAGTATATCCGTGCCCGCCACCGGCTGCACGCTGCCCGAGGCCCGCCAGGCCAGGCCGCCGGGGTAGAGCATCAAATCCGGCGGGCAGCCCCGCCTCTGGCGGTACAGGTCCAGGGGGTCCAGCACCTGGTTGCCCAGGGGTTGGCCCCCGGGGCCGGTCATGGCCTCCAGGCGGGCCTTGATCTCCCGCTTCAAGGCCGGCACCTGGGCGGGCGGCACCAGGCCAAAAGGCTCGCGGCCTTGTATGTTCAGGTAGATGCGCGCCAGGTAGCCCCCCTCGGACCAGGCGCGGCTGGCCGGCCAGTCCACCATCTCGGGCTTGAGCGCCGAGGGGCGCGGGGGGCGCTGTTTCAGCTTGAGCCAGCCCTGGGCGATGAGCCACTCGTTGATGGCCAGGTTGCCGGCCCGCCCCTGGCAGCCGTGGTCGCTGACCACCAGCACCAGGGTGCCCGGCTCCAGCACGGCCAGCAGGTCCCCCACCAGGCTGTCCAGCAGGCGGTAGTGCCCGGCGATGGCCTGCCGTCCCGGGCCGTTTTCATCCCAGAAGGCGTGCTGCACCCGGTCCAGGGAAATCTCCACCATGGTCAGCACCTCGGGCTGGTACTGGCGGTAGAGCCCCTGGGCCACGGCGAAGCGCCGCCGGGCCAGGCGCTCGGCCTGGGCCAGCAGGTCGGCGGGGTCCAACTGGCGAAAGTCCTGGATATCGGCCAGGTAGGGGCCACCGCCCCAGCGCTCCAGCAGCGGCCCCAGGCTGCGCGGCCAACTCAGCGCCGCCCCGGCCGGGGCCGGGAAGCCGGCCACCATGGCGCCCTGGATGGCGCGGGGGGGATAGGTCAGGGGCACCCCCAGCACCGCCGAGGTGAGTCCGGCCCCCGCGGCCAGGTCCCACAGGCAGGGGGCCTCCAGGTCGGCCTGGCTGGCCAGGGCCGGCTCGGCATAGACATGCCCCCGGCGGTTGTGGAAGCCGTAGAGCCCCAGTTGCCCGGGGTCGCGGCCGCTGAACATGCAGGCCCAGGCCGGCACGGTGATGGGCGGGTGGCAGGAGTCCAGGCGGCCCCAGCGCCCCCGGGCCATGAGCCCCGCCAGGTGGGGCAGCTCGGGCAAGAGCCCGCCGAAGACCAGGGAGGGCTCGGCGCAGTCCAGGCCGATGATGGCCAGGCGCCGGGGCATTAGTCGCCCCCCGGTCCGGCCTGGCCGGCTTGGCGGGCGGCCTCCTCAAAGCGCCGCAGCTGCTCTTGGTAATACTCGGGGCGGGTCTGGGGGCCGGCGGCCAAGGCCGCGCGGGCCGCGGCCAGGGCCCGCCGCGGCTGGCCATTTAGCAGGTAGGCCTCGGCCAGGGTGTCCCAGATGTGGGCGCGGGGGGATTTGGCCACCGCCGCATGGGCCAGTTGCAGGGCCTCGGCCGGGGAGCGCAGTTCATGGTGCCGGGCCGTGGCCAGCAGCCAGGCCAGGGAGTTCTGCACCTCCGGGTCCTCAGGCGCCAGTGCCCGGGCCTGGCGCAGGTGGCGCAAGGCCCCGGCCTCGTCGCCCTGCTCGAAGCGCAGGGTGCCCAGGGCCAGGTGGGCCTGGGCGTTGTTCTGGCCGCCCTGGCTCAGCCGGTCCTCGAAGATGCGGATGAGGATGCCCTGGCGCAGCCCTTGGCCCAGGTCCAGGGCCTGCATGCCCCAGCCCAGGCCGGCCAGCAGGATCATGCCCGCCAAGTACACGGCCAGGCCCCGGCGCAGCACCCGCCCCTGCGCCCGGGCGGCCTGGGGCGTGCCGGCCATGGCCCACAGGGCCTCGGTGCGCTGGGCGATGGAGAAGTGATGCCAGGAGGGCACCTGGCGGCTGTTGCCGCTGAGCCAGCCCAGCCGCTCCAAGGCCCCGGCGATGGCCCGGGGGCTGCCCATCAGGTCCAGGGCGAAGAAATCGGCCTGGCGCTCGAAGTGGCGCATGAAAAAGCCCATGACAAAGCGCACGTAGAGCACCAGCACCAGGATCAGGGGCAGGGACAGCAGCGCGCTGAGCCAGCCTTGGCCCTGCCCTTGGCCGGTGAGCAGTTCCAGGCCCCACTCGCTGCCCGACAGGGCGTAGAGCAGGGCGTTGCCAAGCAGGGCCAAGGGCTCGGCCAGGGCGTAGGCCAGCAGAAAAAAGCCCAGGAAGAACAGCAGGTAGGATAGCAGGTGCCGGTGGCGCACGTGGCCGGCCTCGTGGGCCACCACCCCGGCCAGCTCCTCGGCGGTGAGCGCCTCGGCCAGGGCCGGGGTGATGAGCAGGTAGGAGAAGCGGGGCACCAGGCCCAGGATGCCGGCGGTGAGCATGCGCCCGCCCAGCACCGGCCAGTAGAGTATCTCGCCC
>JAKAGJ010000316.1 GCA_021815655.1 Deltaproteobacteria bacterium
GTTGCCCGGGGCCAGGGCGGCCACGGCGGCCATGCGCTCGGCGCTCAAGAGCTGGCCCGTGGGGTTGGCCGGCGAGTTGATGACAATGCCCTTGGTGCGGCTCGTCAGGCGCTTGGCGATCTCCTCTGGGCGGTATTGGAAGGCGTCCTCCTCGGCCACGGGCACGTACACCGGTTTGCCGCCCACGAAGCAGATGAAGTTGGGATAGCAGGCATAGCAGGGGTCGCTGACCACCACCTCGTCGCCGTCCTCCAAGAGGGCGGCGAACATCAGCAGCATGGCCGGGCTGGTCCCGGCGGTGACCAATACCCGCCCCGGGTCCACCTCCACTCCGTAGCGGGCGCGGTAGTGCGCGGCGATGGCCTGACGCAGCTCCTTGAGCCCCAGGGAGTGGGTGTAGTGGGTGCGGTTGTCGTTCAGGGCCTGGATGGCGGCGTCCTTGACGCAGCGGGGGGTGTCGAAGTCCGGCTCGCCCACCTCCAGGTGGATGATGCCCTGCCCGGCCGCCTCCAGCTCCTGGGCCCGCTCCAGCACGTCCATGACGATGAAGGGCGGTATGTCGCAGGCGCGCTTGCTGATGCCCATGAAAAACCCCTGCAATGATCGATAGGCGAAAAAGTAAGCCTACGGCAACGTGCATCTTCTGATTTTGTAAGGGAGGGGTTTATCCCCTCCCGTCTTGCCTGGGCATGAAACCGCGGGCGGGGATAAACCCCGCCCCCACAAAAACCCGGAGTCGCCCCTGCCTCGGGCTAGGCTAGATCACCTTGTTCAGCGAATACTCGATGATGCCCTCGGCGCCCCGGCGCATCAGCTCGGGGATGAGGTCGCGCACTATGCTCTCGTCAACCACGGTCTCCACCGAAAACCAGTCGCTGTTGTACAGGTTGGCCACGGTGGGGGCGTTGAGGCTGGGCAGGGCCTCCACCAGCTCGGTGAGCTTGAGCTTGGGCACGTTCATCTTGAGGCCCACCATCTTCTGGGCCACCAGCGCCCCCTTGAGCAACAAGGCGATCTGCTCGATCTTCTTGCGTTTCTCGGGATTGGCCCAGGCCGTCTTGTTGGCGATGAGCTGGGTGGTGGACTGCATCAGGTCCTTGATGATTTTGAGCCCGTGGGCCTTGATGGTGCTGCCGGTCTCGGTCACCTCCACGATGGCGTCGGCCAGGCCGTTGACCACCTTGGCCTCGGTGGCGCCCCAGGAGAAATGCACCTGCACCGGCACGCCCTGCTCCTCGAAATAGCGTTTGGTGAAGTTGACCATCTCGGTGGCGATGCGTTTGCCCTTGAGATCGGCAACCTCGTTGATGCCGGAGTCCTTAGCCACGGCCAGCACCCAGCGCGCCGGCCGCGCCGAGACCTTGGAATAGACCAGCTCGTCGACATAGTGCACGTCCGAGTCGTTCTCCAAAATCCAGTCGCGGCCGGTGATGCCGGCGTCCAGGGTGCCGCTCTCCACATAGCGGCTCATCTCCTGGGCGCGGCAGATGGAGCAGTCGATGTCCTCGTCGTCGATCTCCGGGAAGTAGGACCGCCCGTTGACATTGATCTTCCAGCCCGCGCGGCCGAACAGGCGCACGGTGGCGTCTTGCAGGCTGCCCTTGGGCACGCCCAGCTTCAACGGCTCTTTCATTTGCCGTAAACCTCCTTGGGATCGAAGACCGGCTGGCCCTCGCTGATTAGCTTGTCGCCCTCAACCCGGCGAAAAAAGCAACTCCTCATGCCCGTGTGGCAGGCCGCGCCGCCCACCTGCTCCACCTTGAAGAGCACGGTGTCATTGTCGCAGTCGATGTACACGGCCTTGATCTTCTGCACGTGCCCACTGGTGCCGCCCTTGTGCCAAAGCTCCTGGCGCGAGCGCGACCAATAATGCACCTCGCCGCTTTGCAGGGATTTCTCCCAGGACTCCTGGTTGATGTAGGCCATCATCAGCACCTGGCCGCTGGCCTCGTCCTGGGCGATGGCTGGGATGAGCCCGCCAGTCTTGGCAAAATCCAAATCTATCATGCCTATTCCACCCTTGGGGTTCTGGTGAACCTAGTTTTTTATCCGCCTGTCCGGCAATTGTCAAGCCGCCATCCTGGGCCAACAACAAGTAGGCCTGGCGAATCATCTATTTATTATGCAACAATTACTGCCAATTGTCCGCCGGCTCCCCCCGTGGGGCCCGCCGAATCCGGGCCTCTGGGCCCCGGCGCCAGCCCCCCAGCCTAGCGATTGCCATGTCCTGTGAAAAAGGGTTATGATAACGCGGTAAAGGGTTCACACCCCTGAATGAGTTAGCCTTGGTGGAGCATCATGCCCCAACCCGGGCAACCCCCAACCCCAAACTGGTGCCGAGACCATGACCAAGATGAAGCTGACCTGGGCCTTTCTGCTCCTGCTCGCCTGCTTGACCGCGCTCCCGGCCCCGGCCAGGGCCGTCGAGGGCAAAGGCCCCGCCGCTGACCAGCTCAGCGGCTACGTGGTGACCTATCAAGGCCACCGCCTGGACGTGGTGCGCTTCAAGAACCTGTTGCCGGCCTATACCTTTCGCTACCAGGGTGTGATCCAAAGCCTGCCCATGGAGAAGATCAAGAGCCTGGCCATCAAGTCCGGCGGCATTTTGCTGGAGAGGCGCGACGGCGTGACCATCAAGGTCACGGGCAGCCTGGTGCTTTCGGCCACGCCCGCCCTGGAGTTCGTCTTCAAGGACACCTTGAGCGGCGGCGAGATGGAAGGCCAATTGGACCCCATGCTGGTCAGTCTGGTGGTCTTCAACTGAGCCGACCCGGCCCGGTTGACGGGAACTGGCGTCCATGATACTTGTTGACCAGGAACGTAACCTCTTTTTACCGCCAGGGAGAGCATCGCAAGCGAGTCGGCGCCCCAGGGCTTAATAGGGAAGACGGTGCAATACCGTCGCGGTCCCGCCGCTGTGACCGGGGACGAAACCCGCAGAAAAGCCACTGCCGCGATCAACCGCGGCGGGAAGGCGCGGGCGGTAGGCTGATCCGGAAGCCAGAAGACCTGCCGCCTCGCAGTAACATAACCCCATGAGCCCGTGGAAAGGCAGTGGGGACCTGGGTCGAAGAAAAAGGGTGCAGACCCCGGGAGTCAAGGCTTCCCGGGGTTTCTTATTTTATCGCCCCGGGAAGCGAGGAGGTTCCTATGCTTCCCGTTTTTCGTTCCCGTTGGCGTTGTTCCTGGTTGTTGGCCATCAGCCTGCTGGTCTGCCTGCTCCTGCCCCTGGCCGCCCTGGCCGCGGAGCACGGGGCCGGCCTGGCGGGCAAAAAGGCCATCCTGCTGGTGAGTTTTGGCACCAGCGTGCAATCCGCCCAAAAGGTCTTCGCCAAGATCGAGGCGGCCACCAAGGCCCGCTTCCCCGGCGTGGAGGTGCGCTGGGCCTTCACCTCCAAGATGATCCGCCACAAGCTGGCCCGACAGGGGCAGGTGACGCTTTCGCCGGCCCAGGCCCTGGCCAATCTGGCCGAGGACGGCTTTGACCGCGTGGCCGTGCAATCGCTGCACATCATCCCTGGCGAGGAATTCGAGGGGCTCCAGGATACCGCCCAGCGTTTCAGCGGCATGCCCAAGGTGCTCAAGCAGGTAACCGTGGGGCAGCCGCTGTTGGCCTCGCCGCCGGACATGCGGCGGGTGGCCCAGGCCATGCTGGCCCAGGCCCCCGCCGAGCGTAAGCCCCAAGAAGCCCTGGTCTTCATGGGGCACGGCACGCCTCACCAGGCCAACGCCCTGTACCCGGCCATGGCCGCCATATTCAAGGAACTGGACGCCAACGCCTTCCTGGCCACCGTGGAGGCCAAACCCGACTTGGCCTCGGTGGAAAAGGAACTCCAGCAGCGAGGCATCAAGAAGGCCTGGCTCATACCCCTGATGTCCGTGGCCGGCGATCACGCCCGCAACGACATGGCCGGCAAGGAGGCTGATTCCTGGGCCTCCCAACTGGGGCGGGCGGGCATCGCCTGCCAGCCGGTGCTCAAGGGCATGGCCGAGTACCCCTCGGTGGTGGCGGTGTGGATGGATCATTTGCAGGAGGCCTGGGACGGGCTGGGAAAGGATTAGCGCCATGAAAAGCTTGAAGTGCAATGGCGCCCTGGCCAGACGTGCAGCCGGGCTGTGGCTGTCAGCCGTCTTGGTTTTTTTGCTGCTGCCGGCCCAC
>JAKAGJ010000317.1 GCA_021815655.1 Deltaproteobacteria bacterium
AGGGCATCCGCGACGCCCTGGCCCCCCGCCTGCGCTAGCCGGCCATCTCCGCGATCATCCGCCCGCCTGGGGCAGCCGCTCGCCGGCCTCCCGCCGGGGCAGCAGCAGCACCGTGCCCAGCACCCCGGCGATCATCAGGCCCAGGTCCTCGGAGATGCCCAGGTTCAGGGCGGCGAAGAAGCCGATCAGCGACCAGACCAGGGGAATGGCCAGCAGGGATCGCGGCATACCCGGGGCGCTCCAGAGCAGGATACCGAAGGTGAAGATGGTGGTGGGACAGGGGGCCACCCCGAAGAGGGGAGAGTGGGGCCAGCCATGCCCCCACCAGGCCCCCAGCAGGGGATAGACCACCAGGGCATAGACCACGAACACGCCGCCGCAGACCCCGGCCAGATCCCGGCGGGGGGCGAAGGAGATTCGGCCGGCCAGGGCGCCCAGGCCCAGGAACAAGAGGCCTTGCAGCACGAAGAGCGAGCCGAAGATCCAGGCCGCCGGGTTGATGGCCGTGAAGAAGGCCATGTGGTAGCCCAGGCCGTTGCCCAGCCACAGGACGGCCAGGATGGCGCCGACCAGGCGGCCGGCCCAGGCTCGCCGGCTGAAGCACAGGCCCAGGGCCAGCAGACCCAGGGCGTAGGCCAGCACCTGGGCCGGCCAGATGGCCTGGTTCCAGGCGGCGAAGACGGCCAGGAACTGCTCGGGCGTGAAGGGTAGCTGGGGCATGGGGGCCTCCATTCCGAAGCCCCTATAGCATGCGGCCGCGAGGGAAGGCAAGAAGGAGGGCAGCCCGGACTGGCCGGGTCGGCCCCCCCGACATTCATGTTGAAAGTGCTGCATGGGGCTGGGACCAGCCCACGCAAAAGCCCCTTCCCCGGCCGACCGGGGAAGGGGCTCGTCATGACCCCACAAGGCCAGCCGCCTGGCTGGCAAGTGTCAGATTAGGCCAGCCGAGACGCGGCTGTCAAGGTGCAAGGCGGGTTGGCCCTGCCTTCGGGCCCTCCTAGCCGTCCTTGCGGGCCCAGTCGTAGGGGATGTGGCTCTCGTGGGCGTCGAAGCGGTACTCGTCGGGCTCCTGGTAGTCATAGGGCCTGGTGACGGTGTTGACGATGAGGGCCTCCTCGGTGCCCACGCACTTCCAGCCATGGCAGACCAGGGGCGGTATCTGTACCAGGATGGGGCGGTGCACGCCCATGAAGAACTCGTTGACCAGGCCGAAGGTGGGCGAGTCGCGACGGTCGTCATAGAGGGCCAGCTTGATCATGCCGTGCACGCAGACCACGTTGTCGGTCTGGAGCCGGTGCAGATGCCAGGCCTTGACCACACCGGGTAGGGTGGTGGTGAGGTAGACCTGGCCGAAGCCCACGAATATGTCGTCGTCGGCCCGGAGCATCTCCATGAGCCGGCCCCGCTCGTCGGGAATGACCTTGAGCTGTTTAACGCGCACGCCCTCGATGAAATCCACCGCGCACCTCCGCTGTGTCCCGGCCGGCCCCCGGCTGGGCCGGCATTCGTTGGGGGCAGGCTATCACGAATGACGGCCGGGGGCCAGCCGGCCGTGGGAAACGCGCCCTAGTCCGGGCCGGCGGCCAGGCGGCCCAGCAGGCGCCCGGTCAGTTCGCGGACGGCCATCTTGAGCAGGGGCTCCAGGTTGATCACGTCCATGGCGTTGTAGAGCTTCAGGGTGGCCAGGGCCCTCGGGTCGCCGGCCTGGTGGGCCTGCCAGAGCCGCACGGCCTCCAACCCGCCCAGGCCGGCCACCTCGGCCGGGCGGGCCAGCCCCAGGCGGCGCTCGATGCGCTTCAGCCCGCCGGTGTAGCCCAGGCGCTTCAGGGGCCAGCGCAGGTCGATGTGCACCGGCGGGATGAAGAGGTTCAGGAAGACCTGGCGCAGCACCGGCAGGTCGAAGCTGGCGCCGGCGAAGGTGACAACCACATCATATCCTTTCATAGCGTCGTTTACCAACCACATGTTGTGGCCGGCCACGAACTGGCGCACCTCCTGGCCGTCATAGAGCCCCACCACGGTCACCCCGCCCCAGTCCTCCGGGTCGCCGCCGGTCTCGATGTCCAGAAAGACCACCCGGCCCAGGCGGGGATGGAAACGCCAGTGCTCGGCCGCCGGGACCAGCCCGGCCAGCTCGGCGAGCCCTCCCGGCCGCTCCAGGCAGTCCAGGCAGCGCTGGACCAGGGGTCGCCCTCGCTCATACAGGCGCGGGGGCAGGAGTTGGCCGCCGCGCTCCAGGAAGCCGCGCCAGTCGGCCACCCCGGCCCGCCAGATGGCCAGCTCGCGCCTGGGCCCCACCCCGGGCAGGTGCAGGAAGGTGCGCTCGATCATCGCGCGGGCCCGCCGGTCGGGCAAACACTAGTAATCAGCATGTTCTTCCATGGCTTTCCTGACCCAGGATGGCTATATTTATACTATAAGACGGTCCCGGCAAAGGAGGGTCCCTTGGCCGGCGGCGCGGAAAGTCGAGGTGTATCGTGGCCCGCAACCATCTATCCATCCTGCTGTTTGCCGCGGCGCTCCTGTTGGCGGCCGCGCCGGCCCGGGCGGACTACATCGACCTGCTGGATTCCGCCTGGTCCCCGGCCAACAACCAGGCCAGCCACACGGTTATCGACGTGCTGCCCGGCCTCAACCTCACCATCACCGCCGGCGGCGGCAGCGGCCGCCTGTGGTGGGACGGCGCCGAGGGCTTTGGGGTGCGCGGCGGCCTGAACAGCGACGAGATCGACTACGGCGAGGTGCTCAGCCTCACCTTCAGCCAGCCGGTGACCCTGAACAGCTTCAAGCTCTTCGACCTGTTCAAGGAGCGCTGGGGACATGGCTCCTACTATCGCGAGAAGGGCTACGCCGTCCTGGACGGCGCCGCCACCGTGCACTTCCAGGCCGACAGCGGCCAGATATACCCGGGCTGGGACCTGCCGGGCGACGGCGTGCTGGTGGTGGGCGTGGGCACCGGCCCGGTGACCCAGATCCAGTTCTACGCCGACTACTCCAGCAACCTGTTCAAGCGCAACAACGACTACCAGGTGGGCGGCCTGGACGTGACCCCCTCCGGGTCGGGGGTGGTGCCCGAGCCGGCCAGCCTGCTGCTGACGGCCTCGGCCCTGGGCCTGGGGGCCTGGCTGCGCCGCCGCCGGGCCTGAGGCCGGACGGTCGGGTCGCCGGGCCAAGCGGGCCCGCCGGAGCACCCCTCCGGCGGTCCTTTCGCGCCGGGGGCCTTGCCCGCCAGCCCAGCCGGGTGGTAATAATTTAGATGCCAGCCCACCGCCACGGCCCCGCGGCCGCGCCGTCCCCTCCGGCGCGGGCGGAGGGCCGATGGCTTTTCGCGCAAGGAGCAAGGCGAGGTGTCCACCCAACCACCCGGCGCCCACCACCAGCAGGAGCCGCCGCCGCTCAACCCGGCCGAGGCGGCCTTGGAGCAGTCCCTGTCCCAGACCGCCAACCCGTCCTACCGGGCCCTGGAGTGGTGGCGGCGCACCAAGTATTTCTGCGCCTGCTGGGACCAGACCCGTCGCCGCCAGGGTTTCCTGGACTCCTATTTCCGCGACTTCGGCCCGCGCTGGCGCCACCCCGAGTGGCCCCACTTCAACCTTGCCCGCCGCCAGGCCGACGCCCGGGGCGCCCTCTACGAGGACTGGCTGGCCGCCCTGGCCGACCACCAGGCCTCCCAGGGGCCCGACCAGCCGTTGCCCCCCCAGGAACTGCATGGGCCCCAGGCCATCACCGCCTGGGAGGAGCGAGCCCGCGCCTGCCCGGAGGAGCATAAGATCGGCGGCCTCTGCGCCCAGCCCTACACCCTGGACAACTTCAACCCCCGCGACCCGTCCCACGCGGCCTATGCCCAGGCCCTGTTGCAGGACATAACCAACCTGGCCGGCCGGGTCTTCAACGGCCAGCCCGAGGGCGTGGCCCGCCTGCTGGCCCAGGCCGTGGACCAAGGGCAGTTGCCCCTGGCGGCCCTGGACCTGCGGCCGGACCTGCGCGCCCGGGTGGTGGCCGCCCTGAACCAGCCGGGCGACCGCCCGGACCAGGGGCCGCCGCCGCCCAGGGGCCCCGGCGGCCTGCTCATCTAGGGCCATCCCCCTGGCCTGGCTGTTGACAGCCCTCAGCCTTTCGGGTACATGTGCAGGCGGACCGGCGCGCGCCGGTCCTCGTC
>JAKAGJ010000318.1 GCA_021815655.1 Deltaproteobacteria bacterium
AAGATGTGCCCCATGGCCAGCTCGGCGGCGGCGTTGCTGTTCTGGCCGGGGGTGTTCATGACGATCACGCCCTTGGCCGTGGCCGCCGGGATGTCCACGTTGTCCAGGCCGGTGCCGGCCCGGCCCACCACCTTCAGGGAGTCGGCGGCGGCCAGGAGGTCGGCCGTCACCTGGGTGGCCGAGCGGATCACCAGGCCGTGCACGCCCTTGATGGCCGTCTTCAGGTCCTCGGGCTTGAGCCCGGTCTGCACCACGACCTCGAAGCCCTCGTCCTCGAAGATCTTGATGCCTTCCTTGGCCAGGGGATCGGAGACCAGTATTTTCATCTTAGACCTCCCCGAAAACCTTTTGGGCCGCCGCCACGCCGGAGCCCATCTCGAAGGCGTAACCCAGGCCCTTCAAGGCCATCTCGATGGCGCTGATGGCCTGTAACGTGTCGAATTCGTTTATGTAGCCCATGTGGGCCACGCGGAAGATCTTGCCCTTGGCCTGGTCCTGGCCACCGGCGATGAAGATGCCGTACTTGTCCTTGAGCCATTTGACGACCTTCTGGCCGTCGATGTTCTCCGGGCACTGCACGGCGGTCAGCGCCACCGAGGGGCGCTCCTTGGAGTAGAGGTCCAGGCCCCAGGCCTTGACCGCCTCCTTGAAGGCCTTGGAGCGAACCGCCGTCTCGGCGAAGACCTTGTCCATGCCCCACTCGTCCAAGAGGGCGAAGATGTCCAACAGGCCCATGAACAGGGTGACCGGGCTGGTGAAGGCGCCCTTGTTCTCGCCCTGGCTCTTGAGCTCCTTGGCCCAGGAGAAATAGAACTTCGGGCACTTGGACGACTTCATCATCTCCAGGGCCTTGGGGCCGATGGAGGCGAAGGCCAGCCCCGGGGGCAGCATCAGGGCCTTCTGGGAGCCGGAGAGCACCACGTCCAGGCCCCATTGGTCCACCGGGATGGGATAGGCGCCCAGGGCGCTCACGGCGTCCACCACCAGCACCGCGCCGGTATCCTTGGTCACCTGGGCCAACTCCTGGATGGGATGGTCCACGCCGGTGGAGGTCTCCAGGGCCTGCACGTAGACGGCCTTGATGGAAGGGTCGTCCTTCAGGAGCTTGGCCACGTCGGCCGGCCTGACCGCCTGGCCCCAGGGCACCAAAAGCTCCACCGGGGTGCAGCCATAGGCCTTGAGGATGAGGGCCCAGCGCTCGCCGAACTTGCCGCCGCTGACCGTGATGGCCTTGTCGCCCGGCGAAAGCAGGTTGGCCACCGAACTCTCCATGGCGCCCGTACCGCTGCTACAGAAGGTGAGAACCTCGTTCTGGGTCTGGAAGAGCTTTTTGAGGCCAGCGCGCACCTTGCCGATCACCTCCTGGAAGTCCGCGGAGCGGTGATGGATGAGCGGCTGGGCCATGGCCAGCAGGGTGCGGGGGGGCACCGGCGTGGGGCCGGGGGCCAACAGAGAGACCTTCTTCATTTTCGAGCGCTCCTTCTCAAAGAGAAAATGGGGGGCCGGGGTTAAGGCGGGTCTGGCGGGGTGCGCGGGCGGGGCTCGCTTGCCGGCAGGAGGCCGCTGCCAGACGCCCGGGGCCGGTCCCCACCGCCCACGGACGCTGAATGAGCCCCCATTCGTTGGGCGCGGCACTGGGACCGCTGCTCCTCGGCCGGGGGGCCTCCGTCTGCCAACCATGCCTCGCCATTGGGAGAATGCATCCCGTCTCCCCAGACGGGACCGGGGCCGCAGCCGACTCCGGGTGTCATTTGTCTATGGCAAAAAACGCATATTGTCAAGGCCTTTGTATACCGAACGCCCCCGGCCGACCCTCCCCAAAGGAAACGGGCCGGAGCTAGGCTCCGGCCCGCCAGGGGTGCCTGGTCAGAAGGCTTGGGCTAGAACACGAAGCGGAGCTGGACGCCAGCCATCCACTCGTTGCCGAAGTCCTTGCCGTCCTGGATCTTGTCGCCGTAGTTGAAGTAGTTGAACTCGGGATGCAGGGAGAAGTTCTTGGTGACCTGGTAGGGGAAGGCCACGAAGTAGGCCTGACGGGTGTAGTCGTCGTTCTTGTAGCCAGACCACTTCTTCCACGCGTCGTTGCTGATCTTCTCGATGCCGTAGCCGGCGGTCACTTCCAGGGCCGGGGTGATCTTGTACTCCAGGGCCAGGAAGCCACCGACCTGCTTGGTGTCCTCGATCTTGCCGGTGGAACCGATCACGGGCATGGACCGGGGGGCGCTGCGGATGCCGGTGATCAGCTCGCCGCTCCACTCGATGTCGTTGTTCTGGCCGTAGTGAATCTCGGCCTTGGCGGTGAAGGGACCAGCCGTGAACTTCACGGGCAGGATGCCGATCCAGGCGGTGACGGTGTCGTCGCTGCCACTGGGCGTGCCCTCGGCCTTGAGCTGGGACCAACCGAAGCCGGGCTGGGTCCAGAAGCCGCCGGCCTTGAACTGGGCGGCCACGTCGAAGCGGGGCACGTTGGCGTAGAGGTCGCTGCCAGCCGGCATGGTGGGCAGGATCTCGGAGCCGGGCTGCACGGCCGCGATGGCGAAGCCGAAGTTGCCGGACATCCACTCGAAGCGCACCTGGGGAGCACGGGCGCTGTAAATGTAGCCCCAGTTGGCCAGCAGCAGCTTGGCCGACTCGGTCACGCCCAGGTACTGCTTGGGAGCGTGGATCAGGGTGCCCACCCAGCCGTCATCCTGGCCAGCCATCAGCCGGCAGTTGCCGACCTTCCACCAGCCGTAGGCGTAACGCAGGGAGGTGGACTCGTTGTCACCGATCTTGGAGCCCAGGCCCAGCTCGACGAAACCGCCGGAGGTCTTGTCGGCGGAGGCGAACTTGGCGTGCAGGTAGGAGTGGCCGGCCAGGTTGATGAAGGCCGAGGTCACGTCTTCCTTGCCGTTGGTGGTCAGCTCTTTGGAGAGCTTGTGATAGCCGACGTCAGTCAGCATGCGGCCACCGACCGTGAAGCTCGGGCCGGGCTCGGCGGCGGCGAAGGCCGGCGCGGACAGGGCCACCAGGGCGGCCACTGCCAGCATGATCACGAAAAACTTCTTCATTACCGTTTCTCCTTTTCAGTGGTTCACCAGTCCGGCGCCGACTTGTTAGTTACCAGCTTCCAGCCGGCGCCTGACTCGCCTCGCCGCTCCCCCGGGCTCACCCCATAAACCGCGGGAGTTTGGCTTCATGTCCAGCGCCCAATCGAAACAGGGCGCGTGCGACCATCCATCGAGCGGGGGACCAAGGCCCAGCAAAAAACCGGACACGCCAAAATACCTCGGCCCTGACGCCCCCGCGCATTCTGGAGACAGTTCACCACGGCGCGGCCACCAAGTCAAGCGGGATTTTTGAACTTTCGGACCTGGACGCGGTTTTTCGCGTTTGGGGCGACCCGGGACCCTGGCACAGGTTATACACTATCTTCAGTGAGTTGCCAGAACAGGCCCCATGGCGGGCAGTCGGTCCGCGCTCCCAAGGGCCGGAGGCCCGTCATGGGGGTCGCCGGCCCCTGGGGGTCTGGGTCTAGATGAACAGGTTTATCTGGGCCTTGGAGGCCGCGGCGATGTAGGTGGCCGCGCCCCCCACCTCCAGGCCGTCGATAAGGTCCTCGCGCTTGACGCCCATCACGTCCATGGTCATCTGGCAGGCGATGAGCTTGACGTCGCCCTCGATGGCCGCCTCGAGTAGTTCGGGGATGGAGGGCACGTTGACCTTGCCCATCCAACTCTTCATCATGGCCGTGGCCATGGCTGTCATGCCCGGCAGCATGCCCACGATGTTGGGCACCGGCACCGGCATGGCCGGGTTGCCCACCGGCGCCACCTTGAGATTGGCGTACTTGCGCTTGTTGATGATGTCCAGGCCGTAGAAGGTGAAGAAAATGGTGGTCTCCAGGTCCATGGCCGCGGCGGTGGTGGCCAGGATCAGCACCGGATAGGCCATGTCCAGGGTGCCCTTGGAGGCCACGATGGTCATGGCGCGCGCGTCGCCGAAGGTGGCCAGCCGCTTGTCCAGCTCCTGCTTGACCCGCTCGTCGACTAGCTTCTGGATTTCCTCATCGGTCATTGCTTCCTCCCAATTCAACGCCTGGACACGGGGCCAGGTCGAGGGCCCGGGCCCTTGGCGGCCCGGGCCTTTCGGTTCTAGAACTTGTAGGCCAGACC
>JAKAGJ010000319.1:0-2249 GCA_021815655.1 Deltaproteobacteria bacterium
ATCCACATCGCTCACTTTCTGGCCTACCGGCCGCCTTGACCGTCCCGCCAGTCCTGGTGCACCATTTCCATGATGCGCTGGTTCTGGGGTCCGAAAATCTTGATCTCCTCCCAGTTGGGCTGGGGCGGCACCTTCTGCATCAGCAATCCGTCCTGGTCGAACCAGCGGGGCAAGGGTCCGCCCAGAAAGAAGCCCCGCGCCCGCAGGACCTCCACGGCCGCGGCCACCAGGGGCGAGGCCAGGCTGAGCCACAACTGCGTCACCACCACGCCCCGGTCACGCAGGTCGGCCAGGAGATGGTCCAGGCGCTGGCCCAGGTCGGCGCCTATCTCCCCCACCGTGACCCTGGCCGTCTGGGCGAAGTCGAAGACCTGCACCTTAAGCTCGGTTGCCCCCTCCAACACGGCTCCGGGGTCGGCCTCCAGAAAAGTGCGTCGCAGGTCCGCCCCGGCATAGACCTGGCGCAGGGCGGTGGCATAGCGGGGCGGCAGCATCACCTGGCGGGAGTGGGGTTCATAGCTGCGGAAGGCCATCATTACCGCCACGCGGCCGGTGGCGCTCTTTTCCTTGCTGTAGGCCGCGGCCGGCATCTGGTCCACCCCCAGGGCCGTGGCACTATAACCCATGGCATGCTGGGTCTTCTGCTGATAGACGTGATTGAGCACCGCCTCGCCAAAGCCCATGGGCACCTTCTTGAGCGGGATGGCCGTCTCCAGCAGGTACTTGATCATGTCGTTGTTGAGCCCCCGCTGGCGGTAGGCCGGGATCACCAGGCCGGCGCCCACCTCGTAGACGCCGGGCCAGGGCGCCGAATTGAACATGTTCTCCACGCCCACCACCTCGCCGCGAGGCGTGCGCGCCACCACGGGGATGACCTCGCCCCGCTCCACGGCGGCGACCAGTTGCTCTGGGTGGTAGTAGGTCTTGACCGGGTAGCCCTCGCCGTAGACCGCGCGAAAGCAACCCGCCACGCCCGGCGCGTCCTGGGGGCGAAAGAGGTCGATCTCCACATCCTGCCCCGGCTCTATCTCCGTCTGGCCTGTCACTTGGCTCATGGCTTTCTCCTCCCGGCTCAGCGGCCCGCGCGCACCTGCTGCCAATCCTGGCGCACCAGGGACACCAGGTCCTTGGCCCGCTGGAACTCCAGATTGATGCCCTGCCAGTGGGGCTCATGGGGCATGCTGAGCATCATAAGGCCATCCTCGCCAAACCAGCGCGGCAGGAGCCCCCCCAGAAAATAACCGCGCCCGCGCAGCACCTCCACCGCCTGTCCCACCCAGGGACAGGAAAGCCGGAGCCACAACTGGATGACCCGCACTCCCCTACTGGCGGCGGCCTCTTCCTGGCGGGCCAGGGCCTGTTCCAGGTCGGCCCCGGCCTCCCACACCGCCAGGCGGGCCAACTGGGCGAACTCGTATACCGTGCTCTCGATGCGCGTGGCCAGGCTGGCGGGCGGGGCCTGCGCGGAAACCTCCAGCTCCCGGGTGTCGTCCAGGCCTTGGTAGAGGAAGCGCAGCTGCTCCTGGTATACCGCCGGCAGATGAACCCGGTGGGGCTTGGGCACCAGGGTCAGGAAATCCATGATGGCCGAGACGCGGGCTTCCTCGTCGGCATTCTTGTCGTAGAGGCGCGCCGGCATCAGGTCCAGCTCCAGGGCGTGGGTGGTCCAGCCCAGGCCATGGCAGAGTTTCTGGGAAAAGACGTGGGTGCACAGGGGGTCGGCGAAGACCGCCTCCAAGCCGAAGCGCTGGGCGGTCACCTGGGGGCCATGGTCCACCATGCGCGTGAAGAGCTTGGCCGTGTTGCGGTAGGAGGAGAGCACCAACCCGGCTCCGGACTCGTAGAGCTTGGCATGGGGCGCGGAATTGAACAGGGCGTTGTGCCCCACCACTTCCCCCCGGGGGGTGCGCACCACCGAGGAGATGATGCGCCCCTCGGCGTTCTCCTGGGCCAGCCGCTGAGGGTCATAGTAGACCTTCACGGGATACGCGGCGCCGTACACGGCCTTGAAAAGCGCCGCCACCCCGGGGGCGTCCTCGGGCCGGAACAGATCGACTTCCACCTCCTGGCCGGGCTCGATGCCCAGGGGCCAATCCTGCTGCGTCATGGCGTCTCCCCCGCTTGGTTGACAACTACCGGTATACCTTGCCCGTTTATGGCTGGTTTTTCAACGCATGCTTTGGCGGGGCATCCCCAGGGGCTTCGGTCCGCCAAGAGGCCGGGCCAGCCACCCCCCGTGCCCTGCGCAA
>JAKAGJ010000319.1:2259-4152 GCA_021815655.1 Deltaproteobacteria bacterium
GGTCCGCGCCGCCCATGACCCGCAAAATCGAAGGCGCCGCGCGGTGAAAAAGAAATGTTACCTGTAAAAACAGCCGTTAACCTGTGAAACGCGACGTTGGCCTTGCCGCGGCCGAAGCGGGCCATGGACGACCCGCCAAATTGCGAGGCTTTTTAGGCGAGCAATTTTGGGGGCTTGGCAAAACCGCGTTTTTGCCAAGCCGGTGCCGCACGGGGCAGGACACCCCTTGCGGCAATCTCAATATTGGCCCCGCAATGGCCACGGCGGGCCCATAAGCCAGGCTAATGCGATTGCCAGCCGTATCTGGGGCGGCCATGGCACCGCGTTCAGTGCCAGTTATAATTACCTATCAATAGCAGGGCATTGTATATAAGCCCGAGGACCAGCGGGCGGACGGCAAAAAACCGGCGCCAAGGCCGGAAATATCTTGGCGGCGACAGCCATATGTGGTCTAACAAAACCCACTGGCAGCCGCCGGGCTTGCAGGGTCGGCAGCCCGGGGCAACCCGGCAGGGCCGCCGCGCCGGCGGCCGGTACCCGGAACCGAGGCGCTTAATCATGCCCTTACCCCTTCGCCTGGCCGTGGTCGATGACGAGTCGATCGTGCGCCGCCGCCTGTCCCAGCTGTTGTCGCCCCGCTACCGCGTGGAGACCTTCGAGGACGCCACATCCTTCCTGGAGCGCCTGCGGGCGGCTCCCTTTGACGTCGTGCTCCTGGACGTGCGTCTGCCGGACATGTCGGGGCTGGAAATACTGCCCCGGGTGCGTGAGCTGTGCCCCCAATGCGAGGTGATAATCATCACCGGTTTCACCTCCCTGGATGACGCGGTGCAGACCGTGAAGCAGGGGGCCTTCTACTACCTGGCCAAGCCCTTCACCCCCCAACAGATACAGTTGATCGTGGAGCGGGCCGCCGAAAAGGCCCGCCTGGCCGCCGAGAACCGCGAGCTGCGCCAGCAGGTGCAGGGGCGCTACGCCTTCGAGGGCACCCTGGGCATCAGCGCGGCCATGAAGACGCTCATGGAGGCGGCGGCCAAGGTCTGGGCCACGGACTGCAACGTGCTGGTGGCCGGTGAAAGCGGCACCGGCAAGGAGCTATTGGCCAAGGCCATCCACCAGAACAGCCCCCGGGCGTCCGGCCCCTTTGTCAGCTTCAACTGCGGCGGCTTCAGCGAGGACCTGATCGCCAACGAGCTTTTCGGCCACGAGAAGGGCGCCTTCACCGGCGCCGAGACCACCCGCATCGGCCTGCTGGAGGCGGCCCAGGGAGGGACCCTGTTCCTGGACGAGGTGGGCGACATGCCTCCCTCCATGCAGGTCAAGCTGCTCAGGGTGATCCAGGAGCGCCAGCTCTACCGCCTGGGCAGCAGCAAGCCCGTAGCCCTGGATATCCGCATCATCTCGGCCAGCAACAAGGAACTGGACCAGGAGGTGGAGCAGGGGCGCTTCCGCCAGGACCTCTATTACCGCCTCAAGGTGGTGATGCTCCGGGTGCCGGCCCTGCGCGAGCGCAAGGAGGATATACCCATCCTCATCAACCACTTCCTGGAAAAATTCAATCAGGCCTATCGCAAGAACGTCCAGGGCTTCGCCCGCGAGGCCCTGGACCTGCTGATGAACTACTCCTTTCCTGGCAACGTGCGCGAGCTGGAAAACATCGTCAGTGGGGCCGTGGCCCTGGCCGATGGCGAGTTGATCCACGCCGCGGACATCCCCGCCGACCTGGAAGATTTCGAGGTGCAAACCCTGGGCACCCAGGAGCTGGTCTCCCTGGAGGAGCAGGAAAAGGCCTACATCGCCCGGGTATTGGAGGCCACTGGCGGCAACCGGGTGATGGCCGCGCGCATCCTGGGGCTGCCCCGCACCACTTTGTGGCGCAAAATCAAGAGATTT
>JAKAGJ010000320.1 GCA_021815655.1 Deltaproteobacteria bacterium
GTCGCGCTTGATGTTGGCCGCGATCTTGTCCAGGGCCCAGTCCCAGGTCTTGACCTCCCACTTGTCGCTGTGGGGGGCGCGGTAGAGCACGCTGGTGACTCGGGCGGGGTTGACGGCCAGCTGGTACAGGGCCGCGCCCTTGGCGCACAGGGCGCCCTGGTTGATGGGATGGTCGGGGTCGCCCTCGGTGTTGATGATCTGCCCGCTCTGCTTGTCGGTGTAGACGATCTGGCCGCAGCCCACGGCGCAGTAGGGGCAGATGGTGAAGGTCTCCTTGGCCTGCTTTATGGCCAGCCCGGCGGCATGGGCCCGGATGGGTTTCAGGTCAAAGCCCAGGCTCAGGCAGGCCCCGGCCACGGTGGCCATGCCTGACCACTTGAGAAAATCGCGACGGGTTAGAGCCATGTTTCCTCCTAGGATGTGATGGAAGGCGATATTGCGGGCGCACCCCAGCCACGGCAGCGCCAAGCGCGCTCCCGTGGGCAAGGGTTGTGAACTGGCTCGGGCATTGACCCACGGCCCCCATGTCTTGTGAAAACAGGCACCCGGTTGGGACAAAAAAGCGACAGGCACAGGCGGCCAACCGGGACCAATGACGGTAAAGGCACGTTTAACAAGGGGTTACAATTAGGGTTACTAATATGTCCATAGATAGCACCCCCGAAAGCGCCAGTCAAGGAATAACCAGGATAACTATCTAATAATATTGTTAATTATGTCATTTATGACATAATTAACACCCCCGGCGGCTCGCCGGTATCGTCGACCCCGATATCTGACTTTGGGATGTCTGGCACTAAAGCCTAGATCGTCGATGAAAATTGTGCCGTGGAAGGACGCACAAGGGCGGAAAGGCGGGGCCGCCGGCCGGTCCCGGGAGGCTTGGTATCTGCGGGCGCTCTACCGGCGCCCCCCAAATAAGAACGAGCCCCCCGCCGGGTGGGGGGCTCGCTGGCGCGCGGGCGTTTGGCGGCTTCAGCCTTGCCAGGCCAGTTGCCCCATGGGCGAGACGTCATAGCCGCCCAGGGCTTCCACGGCCTGGCGGAAGCGCTGGTCGCGCAGGGTGTCCAGGAGCACGGCCACCCGGTGGTCCTCCAGGAAGGCCTGGGGAATGCACAGGTCGTAGCGCTCAGGGCACAGGGGCACGAAATCCAGGCCCAGGGCCTTGGCCGCCGCCAGGATGCCCAGGCCGCAGTCCGCCCCGCCGGAGAGCACCTGCACCGCCACGGCGGTGTGGGTGTACTCGTCCTGGCGATAGCCCTTGATCTGGCCGGCGTCGATGCCCTCGCGGGTCAGGTAGTAATCCAGGAGCACCCGAGTGCCGGAGCCGCCCTGGCGGTTGACAAAGGTCACGTCGGGGCGGGTCAGATCGGCCAGGCTATGGATGCCCTTGGGGTTGCCCCGCTTGACCATCAATCCCTGCTGGCGCCAGGCCAGGGTTATCAGCGCCACGGGCAGGCCGGCCAGGTGCTTCTGGATGTAGGACACGTTGTAGTCGCCGGTCTGGGGGTCCAGGAGATGGGTGCCGCCCAGGTGGCTGCGCCCGGCCTTCAGGGCCATCAGCCCGGCCAGGGAGCCCACGTTGGAGGAGCTCATCCACAGCCGGGAATTGCGGTACTTCATGTGGTCGGCCAAGATATCCAGGGTCACGTCATGGCTGCCCACCACCACCAGGGTTTCCTCCACGGCCCAACGCGGCTTCAAGAGCTCGGCCCGGGCCGCGGCCCCCTCCTCCAGCCCTTCGCTCTCGGCCGGGATACGCAGTATGCCGTCGGCCCGGGTGAGGCTGGTGATGGTGCCGGCCCCGCGCTTCAAGGGCGTGGCCACCACCTTGTCACCCACCCGTCCCAGGTGCACGCGCAGGAACTCCTCCTGCCCCAGCTTGGAGGGCAGGCGCCGGGCGGCCACCACCGGCAGGGTGGGGCGCTCCTGAGGCTGCTGCCCCTGCATCAGGGAGAGGGCTGGGCGCAGAAATTGGTCGAAGCAGACCCAGGCCGAAACCGGATAGCCGGGGCTGCCCACCACCGGCTTGCCCTGGGCCCGGCCCAGGATGCTGGGCTTGCCGGGCATGGCCGTGACCCCGTGCACCAGCACCTGGCCCAGATCGTCCAGCACGTGGGCGGTGAAATCCTTGGAACCGGCTGAGGCCCCGGCGTTGAGCACCACCACCTGGGCCTCGGACTCCAGGGCTTTTTGCAGGGCGGCCTTGATGGTGTCAAAGTCGTCGGGCTGGCGGGGCAGAATCAGGGCCTGGCCGCCGGCCTCCTTGACCAGGCTGGCCAAAAAGGTGGCGTTGGCCTCGATGATGGCGCCCGAGGCCGGGGCCGAGGCCTCGGCCTGCTGCCAGTCCAGGAGCTCGCTGCCCGTGGCCATGATGGCCACCAGGGGACGCTTAAGCACCGGCACCCGGAAGACCCCCGCCGTGAGCAGGGCCGCCAGGTCCTGGGGGCTTAAGCGCTGGTGGTGGGGCAGGATCATCTCGTGGGCCACGATGTCCTCGCCCACCTTGCGCACATGCTGCCAGGGGAAGGCCGCGGCGCGCACCTCCACCTGTCCCTCGCCGGGCTGGTGCACCTGCTCGATCATGATTACCGCGTTGCAGCTGGCGGGCAGGGGCTGGCCGGTGTTGACCATGTGGGCCTCTTGGCCCAGGGTCAGCAGGCGGGGCCGGTCCTCGGCGGCGCCGAAGGTGTCCTCGGCGGCCACGGCGATGCCGTCCATGGCCGCGGCGTGATAGGTGGGCGAGGAGTAGTTGGCGAAAACCGGCTGGGCCGTCACCCGGCCCAGGGCCTCCACGGTGGCTATAACCTCGCTGCCCACCAGGCCGGTCCAATCAAAAGCGGCCAGGAATTCCTGGCGGGCCTGCTCCAGGGGCTTCATTTCCAGGTAGATATGGCGCTTCATTCAGGCTCTCCTCGCCGACGCGGGTTGGCTTGGCTCTGGCTGGGACGGGGCGGCGGCCAGCCTCAGGCCGGGAAGGTGAGCACCTCCACGGCCTCGCCAGCCTCCAAGCCCTCGCGATTCATGGGCACCCGCACCAAGCCCACCGCCTCCACCAGGGTGCGGATCAGCCCCGATTTGCCAAAAAGCGGCTCGGCGCTCAAGTGGCCGTTCTGGGCCACCAGGCGCACGCGCACGTATTCCTCCCGCCCCGGGGCCGAGGGCAGGTTGCGGGCCAGCACCGCCGCCTGGCGGCCGAAGCGGCTGAAGGCTTGGCCCCTTCCGCCCAGCAGGCGCTCGATGATCGGCTCGGCGAACAGATGAAAGGCCACCAGGCAGGAGGCCACCTGGCCAGGCAACCCCAGGAGTTGGCCGGCCGGGGTGCGCACCCAGATGAAGGGCTTGCCCGGGGCCACGGCCACGCCGTGCACCAGAAGCTCGGCCCCGGGCTGGGCCAGGAATATCTGGGCCGTGAGGTCGCGGCCGCCCATGGAGGAGCCGCCCGAAAGCAGGGTCAGGTCGTCCTGGGCCAGGGACTGGGCCACGGCGCGGATCAGGGCCTGTTCGTCATCGCCCACCAGGCCCAATAGCTGGGGCTCGCCGCCGGCCTCGCTCACCGCCCGGGCCAGGGTGTAGGTGTTGACGTCGCGCACCTGGCCCGGTCCGGGCGAGGCCTGAACCGGGACCACCTCGTCGCCGGTGGAGATGATGCCCACCCGGGGCCGGCGCGCCACGCTCACCCGGGCGCAGCCCAGGGCGGCCAAGAGCCCCAGGTCCTGGGGACGCAAGACCTGACCGGCCGGCAGCAGCACCTGCCCCGCCGCGGCGTCGTCCCGGGGCCCCAGCAGGTTGCCTCCCGGGGCCACGGCCCGGCACACCTCCACGGTTCCGGCATCCAGGCCGCGGGTGTGCTCTACCATCACCACGGCGTCGGCGCCGGGGGGCAGCATGCCGCCGGTCATGATGCGCGCGCACTGGCCGGGTCCCAGACGGAAATCCGGGGCCTGGCCCATGACCACCTCGCCCACCAGGGTCAGGTAGCCGGGCAGGGTTTCGCTAACCCCGAAGGTGTCAGCGGCCTGCACGGCGTAGCCGTCCATGCAGGCCCGCTCAAAACCCGGCAGGTCGTGGGGGGCCACCAGGTCCTGGGCCAGGGTGCGCCCTCCGGCCTGTAGGAGGTCCACCTCCTGGCAGTCCAGGGGGCTCACGG
>JAKAGJ010000321.1 GCA_021815655.1 Deltaproteobacteria bacterium
GTGGCCGAAGCTGTCGTTGAAGGGCTTGAAGTGATCCAGGTCGAAGCAGATTATGGACAGGGGCCGGCCGTAGCGCTCGCTGCGGGCCACCTCCTCGGCCAGCACGCAGTGGAAGTGGCGGCGGTTGGCCAGCCCGGTCAGGCCGTCGGTGATGGACAGGCGGCGCAGCTCATTCTGCAACTGGCGCTGGGCGGTAAGGTCGTGGAAAAAGCCCACGCTGCCCACCTCGCGTCCCTGATCCAGGATCAGCACCGCCGACAGGCGGATGGGCACCAGGTGTCCGTCGCGGTGTTTGACCTCCACCTCCAGCCCCTCCAGGCGCTGGGGGCCGCCCATCTCCGGGCCGTGCATCTGTTTCTTGATCCACCGGGCCACCTGGGAAGAACCGTACAGCTCGGCGATGTGCATGCGGCCCACCACTCGAGCCGCCTCCAGGCCGGTGAGGCATTCGGCGGTGGGGTTGAAAAGGTTGATGATCCCCTGCCGGTCCACACCGATGATGCCGTCCGGGCACAGGGTGACCAGGCTTTTGACAAAGTTGGCGTTGTCCGCCATGCAGTCTATCCCTCCCGGGCAGGGAGTGGAGGTTATGGGCATCCGCTGGCTCCATGATGCTAACCTCCCCGGCGGGGAGGGGCAGGCCCAGGACAGGAGGGGAAGGCTGGCGCCGCCTGCGGGGGCGCCGGCGCGGGGGACTGATTGACCTACTTTACGCGCTGGGAACCGCCAAAATCAAGCCTCCCGGCCGCCGCCGCGCCGCGCCTGGCGCCTTGACCGCCCGGGAAGGGCTTTGCTAGCTTGGGATACGGTGGCTTGACGTCCCCGGCGCGGGGCCAGGGCCTCCGAGATCGTGGTATACATGTTGCAGAGTATGAAAGGGGGGACCCCGGACCGGCGAGGCCAAGGCCGGGCCTGGGGGTTAATCATGGATATTGACTGGTATCTTGGCGGTGAGACCTCTCAAGGCGCCGCCCGGCCGGGCCTGGCGGGGCAAAATTGGCGCCGCGGGCCGTCCGTTTGTTGACGCAGGGAAGGCTCATCGCCCAGCGGGGAAGGGGAAAGCATGAAACCGGAAGACCAGCGCGACCCAGCCTGGCTGCTCAAGGAAAACCAGCGCCTGGCCGCCATCGTGCAACTGGGCAACCTCCTGGCCGACCCGGTGCTGGAACTGGATCACAAGCTCCAGCACTGCACCCTGGAGCTGGCCCGCCTGGCCGCGGCCGAGAGCGCCTCCATCATGCTGGTGGAAGGGCGGGAGCTGGTGGTGCGGGCCGCCACCAACCAGCGCATCGTGGGGCTGGCCAACCCCCTGGAGGGCGACACCATCTCCGGCCAGGTGGCCCGCAGCGGCCAGCCGGTGTACCTCACCGACGTGGCCCAAAGCGCCTTCGCCCAGGTGCGCCGCGAGGGCGACCGCTCCACCTACCGCACCAAGAGCCTCATCAGCCTGCCGCTCATGGCCGATGGAAAGCCGGTGGGGGTGCTGAACCTCTCGGACAAGGCCGGCGCCCCCTCCTTTGACCAGGACGACCTGGCCCTGGCCCAGTCCATCGCCTCCCAGCTCAGCCGGCTCATCAACTTCAGCGCCCTGCACAGCCGCCTGGGCGCCGCCTACCAGGATCTGAGCCGCGCCCAGCGGGCCAAGGACGACCTGATGTTCATGATTTTTCACGACATGAAGGCCCCGGTCACCGGCGTCAAGGAAGTGCTCAAGCTCCTGGGACCGGGGCACGACCTGACCCCCGAGGAGCGCGTGCAGTACCTGGCCCTGGCCGAGAGCGACCTGGAGCTTTTGTGGCGGCGCATCACCAACCTGCTGGACCTCAACCGCATGGACGCCGACCAACTGCCCTTGAACCCCACGCCGCTGAACCTGGCCGCCCTGGTGCGCGAGTCCCTGGGGCGCCTGGCCGCGGTGGCCCGGGTGCGCGAGGTGGAGCTGGAACTGCAAGCGGATGCCCAGCCCGAGGTGCTGGCCGACGAGGACCTGGTGGAGCGCATCGTGGTCAACCTGGTCTTCAACGCCTTGAAGTTCTCCTCGCCCGAGGAGGGCGGAGGCGGCCTGGTGAGCCTCACGGTTTCCCTCGACGGCCAGCGGGCCCTGGTGGCGGTGAATGACAGCGGTCCCGGGGTGGAGCAGGAACTGGGCGAGGACATCTTCGCGCGCTACACCCAGGGGCGCGTTACCCAGGGCAGCTCCGGCCTGGGGCTTTACTTCAGCCGCCGGGCGGCCCGCCTGCTGGGCGGCGACGTGGTCTATGAGAACCTGGAGCCGGGGGGCTGCCGCTTCACCCTGTCCCTGCCCCTGTGCCAGGAGGCTTGCGCCCTGTGACCCGCTCCCGCGACATGTTCTCGCCCCTGGACCAGCCCATCCCGGAGCTGGTGGCCGAGCTGGACGCCGAGATCGCCCGCCTGGAGCGGGTGGCCCGGCGCCGCAGCACCGTGCTGGTGGTGGATGACATGCAGACCATGCGCCTCTTGCTGGCCCAGGCCCTGAAATCCGCCGGATTCAAGGACATACTGCGGGCCAGCGACGGCGAGAGCGGCTGGAAGATGCTCCAGGACCAGGATTGCGATCTGGCCCTGGTGGACTGGAACATGCCGCGCCTGGACGGATTGGCGCTCCTGGACCGCGTGCGCAGCGAGCCCCGGCTCAAGGACCTGATCTTCATTCTGGTGACCGCCGAGCACCTGGACCTCAGGGTGATGCAGGCCGCCGAGGAGAGCCAGGACGCCTACCTGACCAAGCCGGTGAGCGCCGAGAAGCTGATCCGCCGCCTGGAGGTCATCCTGGAGCGGCGCCTGGCCCTGGCCCGGGCCTTGAAGCTGGAGGCCAAGGGGCAGGTGGAAAAGGCCGTGGAGGAATTCATGGCCGCCGCCGCCAACCGGCCCCGCCTGCGCTGGCCCTTCTTCGGCCTGGGGGGCCTGTTGTTCCGCCAGGGGCGCTGGGAGGAGGCCGAGCGCTGCTACCGGCGGGTGCTTGAACTGGACCCCGAGGCCCTGGGAGCCTTGGTGGAACTGGGGCGCATCAAGGAGGCCCAGGGCCTGGTGGAGGAGGGGCGCCAGTTGTACCAGCAGGCCTTGGCCCAGAATCCGCGCTTTTTCAGGGCCTATGACGCCTTGGCCTTGTCGCTGTCCCACCAGGGGCGCGACCAGGAGGCCTTGAGCGTGCTGGAGGAGGCCCTGGCCGAGCAGGGCAGCGAGAACGCCTTGCGCCAGGAGATACTGGGGCGGCTGCGTTACAACCAGGCCCAGTTCGCCGGGGCCGAGGCGGCCCTGGCCAAGGCCCTGGCCATGAAGCCACGGCACCACGCCTCGGACAACAACCTGCTCCTGGCCCGTAGCCGCCTGGCTCAGGGGCGCCTGATGGAGGCCCTGCCGGCGCTCAAGGAGGCGGCCAAGGCCGGCCAGGCCGAGGACAACCTGCAAAACCGCCTGGACGCCATGCTGCTCTTGGGCGCGGCCCATCTGCGCGCCGGCCAGGAGGAACAGGCCGAGAAGGTCTGGGCCGAGCTGGAGGACCCCAGGTTCTGGCCCGAGGGGCAGCCGCCCTTCAGCCCGGCCAGTTGGCAGCGGGAGCTGGGGGGCGTCTACCTGGCCACCGGCCATGAGGAGCAGGCCGTGGAGCGCTTCCTGGTCAGCCTGGCCCTGGACCCCGAGGACCAAGCCAACCGCCAGGCCCTGGGCGAGCTGTGCCTGGACCTGGGGCGCCCCGAGGTGCTACAGCGCGCCTTGACCGCCCAGGCCCAGGAACGCCGGGACCTGGTGGAGGTTCACTCCCGCCGGGGCTTGGAATTGGTGGCCGCCGGCCGCTACGCCGAGGCCGAGGCCGAGTATCAAAAGGGCCTGGCCCTGGACCCGGATTCCGGGCGGCTGCGCTTCAACCTGGGCAAGCTGCAATACCGCCTGGGGCGCCAGGAGGAGGCCCTGCGCACCCTGGTGCTGGCCGCGCGCCTTGGTCTGCAACAGGCGGACTGGGACCTGGTGGCCGAGACCGCCCGGCTGTTCGCCTCCCTGGGGCGCCAGGGCGAGGCCAGGGCCCTGGTCAGTCAGTGCCTGGCCCTGGACCCGGGCAACCGCCACCTGGCCCAGGTGCTGGAAAACCTCTAATACTAATATGCGGTCAAAGCCATCCACGGCCTTGATCGCC
>JAKAGJ010000322.1 GCA_021815655.1 Deltaproteobacteria bacterium
GGCGGCGCGGACCGGACCCCTGCCCCGGGTGCTCAAGGTGCGCCTGGGCAGCCACCAGGACTACTCGCGCCTGGTGCTGGAGGCTGACGCCCCCTTGAGCGCCAACCTGGAGGCCCAGGGGCAGCAGGCCGTGCTGCGCCTGGGGCGCGGCGAGCTGGCCCCCAGGGTGGAGCTGCCCCGGGCCGATGCCCGGGTGCGCGAAATGGCCCTGGTGGCCAAGGCCCCCCTGGCCCTGGGCCTGACCCTAAACCGCCCCCTGGCCAGGCACCATCTGTTTTATCTGGACGGGGGCAGGAAACTGGTGCTGGATTTGGTCCTGGCCGCGCCCGGCGCCCCGGCGCCGCCGGCCCAGGCCCAGCCGGTCCAACCCCCATTGGCCGCCGACCCCCGGCTGCAAAAGCCCGGCGCGCACCCGGCCGTCCCGCCGGCCCCGCCGGCCCCGCCGGCCAAGGTGGCCCAACCCATGCCAGCCAGCGAGCGCCAAGCCCTGGTCAAGGAGCCGGCCCCCCCGCCCGGCCAGCCCGAGACCATCACCCAGCGGCTGCCCCAGGCCGGCAAGCTGGGGCCCGAGGGGCAGGCCGATGCCCAGGCCCGGGCGCTGTTTGCCATGGGCAAGGAGGCCCTGGACGCCCGCCGCCTGGCCGAGGCCGGCACCATCTTCCAGCGCTTCCTGGCCACCTACCCCCACCATGAGCTGGCCGCCGACGCCACCTACCGCCTGGCCGACGCCCTATTCTATCTGCGCGAAAAGCACATCGTGGGCTACTACGACCAGGTGATGGCCTATTACCAGCGCGCCCTGGACCTCTACCCCGACTCGCCCCTGGCCCCCTGGGCCCTGTTCATGATGGGCAAGGCCAGCCAACTCTTTGACCAGCCCTTCAAGGCCCTGGGCTACTTCGACTTGGTGGCCAAGGACTACCCCCACAGCGAGCTTTTACCCATGGTGCTGGTCAACCGCGGCCAGTCCTACCTGGCCGAGCAGAACTACAACCAGGCCTTGAACGACTTCAAGGAGGTGGCCCAGCGCTTCCCCGACAGCCCCTCGCGCAAGGAGGCCGACTGGGGCCAAGCCCAGGCCCTGTTCGGCATGGGGGCCTGGGCCAAGGCCGGCGAGGTGCTCAAGGACATGCAGAAGCGCTACCCCAAGCTGCCCCAGGAGGAGCCCGAGTCGCTGTACTACATCGGCGAGTCCCTGTTCCAGCAGCGGGACTATCCCGGGGCGCGCTCCTACTACCTGTGGGCCTACAACATCAAGCCCGACATCCGCGACAACGACATCATCCTGGCCCGGGTGGGCGACACCTACAAGTTCGAGGGCGAACTGAAGACGGCCCAGGAGATATACAAGCAGGTGGTCAACCTCTACCCCGACAGCGACGGCGCCCTGGTCAGCCGCATCCGCCTGGCCGAGTCCCCGGCCAAGGACGAAAAAAATCCCTGGGACATCTTCCAGGTGCGGGCCACCACCGACGCCAAGGATACCTACGAGGAGATAGCCAAGGAGCACCCCGACCGCCCCGTGGGCGAGCTGGCCCGGCTCAAGCTGGGTGTCTACTACTACAAGACCGGCGACTTTGCCAAGAGCCTGGGGGTCTTGGACAAGTTGCTCCAGGACCATCCCAAGAGCTCCTTCAAGGTCGAAATGGAGTACACCCTCAACCTGGCGGCCATGGGACTGTTGCAGCAGCTCAAGGAACAGAACAAGCCCATGGACCTCTTGAACGCTTTCCTGCGCTACCGGCCCTTCATCACCCGCCCCGGGTCCAACGATGTGCTCCTGTTGCTCTGCTGGGCCTATGAGCATACGGGCCTAAACGACCGGGCGGCGCGCACCTACCGGGTGCTCATCGGCCGGGGGCTCAAGGAGCCCGCGCTCAAGGTGGCCCTGGCGCGCAACCTGACCATCGAGCGCGACTGGCCCGGGGTCAGCGAGGCCCTGGGCGGGCTGAACACCAAGGGGCTCACGCCCGCCGAGCGCCTGGAGGCCATGTCGCTTTTGGGCCGGGCCTTGAACAAGCAGGGCTATCACCAGCAGGCCGAGCAGGTCTTGAGCCTTCTGGTCAAGTCTGATCCCCAGAAAACGGCGGTGCGGGCCGCCGACTACCAGGCCCTGGGGCATTCCCTGGCGCAATTGGGCCGCCTGGGCCAGGCCCTGGAGGCCTTTGACCAGGCCGACAAGCTCTACGCCCCCCAGACCGCGCCCGAGGCCCTGACCCGGCGCTACCTGCTCAACCTGGAGGCCGGGCTGACCGCCCGCCAGGCGGGGCTCAACGACGCGGCCCTGGGCTATCTGCAACAGGCCCAGAAGCTGGCCCAGAACGACGGCGACCGCGCCCAGGCCCTCTACGAGATCGCCCAGACCTATGGCCAGGCCGGCCGCCAGCAGAACCTGGAGGAGGCCATGAACGCCCTGGCCAAGCTCAAGGTGGAGCCCTGGTCCTCCATGGCCGAGCGCCACCTGGCCGATTTGAGCATGGCCGCCCGCATAACCCAGACCATGCAATAGGCCAAGCCAAGGCCCGCCGCCCAGGCCTCGTCAGCGGCCTTGGCCAAATGGGCCTTAATGATTTATAGTTAGGTACCAAGGCCCCCGGGCGGCCATCGGCCGGCGAACAAGCAGGGACTGACCATGCCGGAAGCAGACGCCAAACGCATTCTCATCGTGGACACCGACCAGGAGCTGGCCAAGCGCCTGGCCGGCTTCTTGAGCCGCGCCGGCCACCAGGTCAAGGTGAGCATGAGCGGCTCCGAGGCGCTGTCGGCCCTGGATGACGGCTATCCCTTCGACCTGGTCATCACCGCCCTGTCCCTGCCCGGCGCCGGCGGCATGGAGGTGCTGCGCCGGGTCAAGCGCCGCGACCCGGCCACCCCGGTGGTCATCCTCACCAGCCAGGGCAGCGTGCACTCGGCCGTGGAGGCCATGAAGGAGGGCGCCGCCGACTTTCTGCTCAAGCCGGTGACCGTGGAGCTTTTGGAGGAACTCAGCAGCCGCATGCTGCGCCCCCGCCCCGCCGGCGAGCCCGGCGGCCGCCAGGGCCGGGCCATCGTCACCCAGGACGGCCGCATGCAGCGGCTGTTGCAGATGGCCAAGGCCGTGGCCGACAGCCGCGCCACGGTGCTCATCTCCGGCGAGAGCGGCACCGGCAAGGAACTCTTCGCCCGCTACCTGCATGAAAATTCCTCGCGCTCCGGCGCGCTTTTCGTGGCCGTCAACTGCGCCAGCCTGCCCGACGGCCTCTTGGAAAGCGAGCTTTTCGGCCACGAGAAGGGGGCCTTCACCGGTGCCATCGCCAAGAAGCCGGGCAAGTTCGAGCTGGCCCACGGCGGCACCATCCTGCTGGACGAAGTAAGCGAGATGGCCCCGGCCCTGCAAGCCAAGCTCTTGCGCGTCTTGCAAGAGGGCGAAATCGACCGCGTGGGCGGCAAGCGCCCCCAGCCCGTGGACGTGCGCGTTGTGGCCACCACCAACCGCGACCTCAAGGCCCACATCGAAAAGGGCGAGTTCCGCGAGGACCTTTTCTACCGCCTCAACGTCATTCCCCTGAAGGTGCCGCCCCTGCGCGAGCGCCCCGGCGACATCCTGCTGTTGGCCGAGCACTTCCTGGCCCGCTACGCCGCCGAAAACCACCGGCCCGGCCTAAGGCTGGGCGAGGCCGCCCGCCGGCTCATCGCCGCCCACCCCTGGCCGGGCAACGTGCGCGAGCTGCAAAACACCATGGAACGCGCCGTGCTTCTGAGCCAGGGCGAGGAGATCACCCCCGCCGCCCTGTTGTTCGACGACCAGATGCCCCCGCCCGAGGCTTTCGCCCCCGCCAGCCCGGCGCCCACCGTCCCCGCCGGCGAGACCCCGGGCCTGCCTCCCACCCTGCGCGACGCCGAGAAGATGCTCATCATGCGCGCCCTGGACCACACCGAGGGCAACCGCACCCACGCCGCCAAGGTGCTGGGCATCAGCGTGCGCACCCTGCGCAACAAACTTAACGAATACCGCAGCGAACACGGCTTCGCCGTGCCCGAGGACGGCGACCTGCTCCTCTAGGCGGCCGCGAGCCGCGGTTGCCAATGACGGGTCGACCGCCGCACTGCCTTGGTTCCCCGCCGCCAGGGCCAACCCCTCGGCTCCCGTTGGGGGGCCGTCCCG
>JAKAGJ010000323.1 GCA_021815655.1 Deltaproteobacteria bacterium
GCCAGGGTTGGCCTGCGGAGTCTGGCGGCCAAGGCCTTGTATTGCAAGGGGATGGCTTCTGGTAGGGTAAGGCCAGAGGCATTGCGTACGATAATCTGGACGAGGCGTCGATCCTTGTGTACGAAAAACAGGACGAGTACGATAATTAGGACGCGGACTGTTCTCCCCCGCCGGGGCGAGGCAGGCCGTGCTCCTTGAGCAGCTCGTAGAGACGCGAGCGCGACAATCCCGAGATTCGGCAGGCCGCCGCCACCTGGCCTCGGGTCAAGAGCATCAGCTCTTGCAGATACTGCCGATCCTGGCTGCGACGATGCTCCCGCAGGCGGGGCAGGACGGCGGGAGCTGGGGCAGGGGTGCTGTCCCCGTCCGCGCCGGAGGCCGTGGCTGGGGCCGGGGGACCGGCAGCCTCGCCGGCCGCCGCCCGGGCGGCGCACACCCGCACCTCCTCGGGCAGATGGCGGGGGAAGAGGGTAGGGGCCTGGCCGGCCCGGGTCAACACCTGCTCCAGGGTGTTGACCAACTCGCGCACGTTGCCCGGCCAGGGGTAGGAGGCCAGGGCCGCCAGGAAGTCGGGGGACAGGCCCTTGGTGGCCAGATTGTAGCGGGCGCAGAGCCGCTCCAGGTGGCGCCCCACCAGGGCGCGCAGGTCCTCCAGCCTCTCCCGCAAGGGGGGCAGGGGCAGACTCAGGCCGCGCAGGCGAAAGAGCAGGTCCTGGCGGAAGCGTTTCTGGCGGGCCATCTCCTCCAGGTCGCGGTTGGTGGCCGCCACCAGGCGGAAGTCGCTGACCACCTCGCCGCGCCCACCCAGGGGGCGGAAGGTGCGGTCTTGCAGCACCCGCAAAAAGGCCTTTTGCACGCCCAAGGGCAGTTCGCCCACCTCGTCCAGGAACAGGGTGCCTCCATGGGCCTGGCGTATCAGCCCCTCGCGGGCCTCGCTGGCCCCGGTGAAGCTGCCGCGCTCGTGGCCGAAGAGCAGACTCTCCACCAGGTTCTCGGGCAGCACGCTGCAATCCACCACCACCCAAGGGCCGGCGGCGCGGGCGCTGTTCTGGTGGATGGCCGCCGCGAACAGTTCCTTGCCCGTGCCGGTCTCGCCGCTGATCAAGACACTCTGCTCCGAGCTGGCGGCCTGGGCCAGAAGGTCCAGGCAGGCGCGCATGGCCGGCCCGTCGCCCACGATGGCCTCGCGCCTGAGCGCCAGGCGCTGGCGGCCGGCGGCCCGCTCCTGGCGGTACTGCAAGGCCCGCATCAGGGCCAGGGTCATGGCCTGCAACGATGACGGTTTCTTGATGTAGTCCCAGGCCCCGCTCTTGATGGCCAGCTCCGCCCCGTCGGGATCGCCGGCGCCAGTCATGATGATGACCTCCGGCCGCCCCGGGGTGTCCTGCAACCAGGCCAGGCCGGTCAGTCCGCTGCCGTCGGGCAGGCGCACGTCCAGGAAGACCACCTCGTAGGGCTCGCGGCCGGCGGCCTCCAGCCCCTGCCCCAGGCTGTGGCGGGAGTCGGCTTGATGCCCCAGCAGGCTGATCTTCAAGGCCAGCATGCGGCACAGCTGCTCGTCGTCATCGATAATCAGCACCTTGGCCATGGCCTTTTTAATTTTCCTCCAGGGCCTGGCGCAGGGCCAGGGCCAGTTCCTGGCGCATTATGGGTTTTTTCAGGAAACGGCGGATGCCCAGGGCGCGGGCCTGGCCGGGGGAGATCATCTCACTGTAGCCCGAGCAGAGGATGATGGGCAGCCCGGGGCGCTTTTCCAGCAGGCGTTGGGCCAGCTCGGCGCCGGTGAGATGAGGCATGGTCTGGTCGCTTAGCACCAGGTCCCAGGCCTGGGGGTCGTGGAAAAAGACCGCCAGGGCCTCCCGGCTGTCGGTGAAGGCCCCCACCTGGTAGCCCAGGTTGCCCAGCATGGCGCTGGCCATGGCCGCCACCTCGGGCTCGTCCTCCACCAAGAGCACCCGCTCCCGGCCCCGGGGGGCCTGGCCGCCGGCGGGGGCGGGCCGCTCCTGGCCGTCCCGGGCCAAGGGAAAGTAGACTTGGAAGGTGGAACCTTGGCCGGGCTGGCTTTTCACCCGGATGGCCCCCCGGTGGCCCTTGACGATGCCGTGCACCACCGCCAGGCCCAGGCCGGTGCCCTCGCCTGGCCCCTTGGTGGTGAAGTAGGGCTCGAAGATGCGCTCCAGCACCTCCGGGGACATGCCCCGGCCGCTGTCAGCCACGCTGAGCAGGGCGTGGGGGCCGGGCTCCAGGCCGGTCAGGCCCTGGGCCTGGTCCTGGTCCAGCACCCGGCGCTGCAACTCCACCCTGAGCAGGCCGCCGGCCTGGCCCATGGCGTGGGCGGCGTTGGCGCAGAGGTTGATTATCACCTGGTGCATCTGGGTGGGGTCGGCCTGGATCAGGCCGGTGCCCTCGTCGATGCGTTGATTTATCTGGATGGTGGCCGGCAGGGAGGCCCTGAGCAGCTTGAGCGCCTCCTTGAGCACCGGGGCCAGGGACAGGGGCAGGCGCTCATCGCCGCGGCGGCGGCTGAAGGTGAGTATCTGGTCGGCCAAGTCGCGGGCGCGCTGGCCGGCGCGGATGACCTCCTCCAGGGGGGCGCGGGCGGGGTGCCCGGGCTCCAGGAAGTCATGCAGGGCGATCTCGGTAAAGCCCAGCAGCGAGGCCAGGATGTTGTTGAAATCGTGGGCCACGCCGCCGGCCAGGGTGCCGATGGCTTCCATCTTCTGGGCCTGGCGCAACTGGGCTTCCAGGCGGGCCTCCTGGGTGACGTCGCGCTGCACCAAGACGAAGTTGACGATGGCCCCGCCCTGGTCGCGCACCGGCGAGAGGCTGGCCTCCAGCTCCAGCGGCGTCTCCTGGCCGCCGCCGCGGAAACGCCCGGACCAGGGCTGGCCCCACATCAGGGCGGTCCACATCTCGTCGGGGAAGGCCGACCCCCTCCCCAGCCGCCGCAGGCTCTGGCCTTCCAGCTCCTGGCGGCGTCGGCCGCACAGGCGTTCAAAGGCCGGGTTGGCGTACTGCACCAGGCCCTGGCGGTCGCTGACCAAGACCGCCTCGGCGGCCTGGGAGATGGCCGTGGCCAACAGCGCCCTCTCGGCCTCGGCCTGCTTGCGCTCGCTGAGGTCCAACAGCGAGGCCACGCTGCGCCGGCTGCCAGGCACCACCGCCACGGTTACCAGGCAGTCGCGCAGGCGGCCCTGGCCGTCCTTGACCTGGGCCTCGTAGGCCCGGGGGGCGGCGCCGGGGTCCAGCCGCCGCAGGCGGTGGTAGCCCAGCATGCGCTGCACGTCGTGGGGGGCGATGAACTCCGTCCAACTGGCCTTGCCGTTCAGGTCCTCCTTGCGGGTGCCGGTCAGCCGGGCGAACTCGGTGTTGGCCAACAGGATGGTGGTGTCCTCCTCCATGATGACCATGGCCGAGCCCGCGGTTTCGAAGATGGTGCGGTATTTTTCCTCCGACTGGTGCAGCGCCGCCTCGGCCGTCTTCTGCTGGGTGATGTCCATGAACAGGCTGATGACGTATTGCAGCCGCCCCTCCTGGTCGCTGACCAGGGTGGACTTGACCAGCACCCACAGGGCGTGACCGTAGCGGTGCAGGAAGCGCCGCTCCTGCTGCACCACCCGGGGACCGCGCTCAAGGTTCTCCAGGTGGCGCCGGGTGGCCTCCAGGTCGTCGGGGTGGGTGAGGTCGCTGACCTGCAAGGCGCTAAGTTCGTGTTCGGAATAGCCCAGCATCTCGCAGAGATGGCGGTTGACTTGCAGAAAGCGCCCCTGGGGGCTGACCAGGGCCATGCCCAGGGCGGACTGGGCGAAGACCTGCCGGAAGGCCGAGACTTTGGCCCCCGCCGCCGGCTCCGGCGCCACGGCCAGCCGCTGGCGCAACTGCTCCAGCTCGGCGATGAGCTGGTCCTTGGTCTTGGCTCGGTCCCTCACCAACCCCCCGTCCTGCCTGGAGTGGCCAACCGTGGGAAATAGGTCTGAATTCTACTCCCCGCCCCGCCGGGCCTCAAGCACGGAGCTTTTGCGGCGGCAAAAAGCCGGCCGGCGCCGGGCGGCCTTGACAGCCCCGGCGGCAGGGGCCAAAGTTAGGCCTAGCCGGGCCGGAGCGCGGCCCCCGCCAGTCCGCCAACCCAGGAG
>JAKAGJ010000324.1 GCA_021815655.1 Deltaproteobacteria bacterium
GTCAATCGTCCGCCCCTCCAGGCTCAAGGACTGGGGCTCCTGCCCCAAGAGCTCCAGCCACAGATCCTCGCGCTGGCTGACCCACTCCAACATGGGGGCGGAGTCCTCCTCCCGCCAGGGGGGCAGGCCGTGCTCCCATTTGTAGAGATTGCGCAGGCGCAGCAAGAGGCCGCACAGGGAGAAGTGCCCCGCCACCTCGGCGTCGGAGCGTTGGCAGTTGAGCCGCACCTGGCCGGCCAGGTCTTCCAGCCACGGCTGGCGGGGGCTGGTGTCATCATTGGCTCCGATGGGGCACCTTCCTGGTTGAGCCGGAATGGGCAAGGTCCATGCCTGGAATTCTTACCTGCCCGGGGGCATCGGTCAAGACCGGCGGGTTGACGCTCCCGCCGGCGGGGCGCTTATAATGGGCCTTAACCAGGGCAAGTAGCGGCCCCGCTGGCGGCAGGGCCGGGCAGGGGAGGGCGAGTCATGGAGGAAAAGCTCATCGGCCGCACCAGGCTGGTGCTCATGGAAGGCGATATAACCCAGCAGGATACCGAGGCCATCGTCAACGCCGCCAACAGCCGCCTGGCCGGCGGCGGGGGCGTGGACGGGGCCATTCACCGCGCCGGGGGGCCGGAGATCATGGCTGAGTGCCGCCGGATCGGCGGCTGCCCCACCGGCCAGGCGGTGATAACCACCGCCGGCCGGCTAAAGGCCAAGAAGGTGATCCACACCGTGGGGCCCATCTACCGGGGCCGGCCCCAGGACGCCCAGCTACTGGCCAGCGCCTATGTCTCCTCCCTCGATCTTGCCGCGCACCACGCGCTGCGCACGGTTAGTTTCCCCAGTCTCTCCACCGGCGCCTACGGCTACCCCTTGAGCGAGGCGGCCGGGGTGGCCCTGCAAGCGGTGCAGAGAGCCATCCTGGCCCACGGCGACGCCTTCGACGAGGTGCGTTTCGTCCTTTTCGGCCACGACGCCTACGAAGCCTACCGGCAGGCCCTGGCGCGTCTGGTCTGAGGCCTTGGCCGGCGGCTGGGCGGGCGCGGCCTTGGCCAGGCCGGGGTGGCGCTTCACCGAGAGCTGGGCCAGCAGGGGGGGTGATTGGGTAGCCTGGCGGGGGGCGGCGGGCTCCTGGGCGGCGGCCGGCGTCGCGCTCGGGGCCTTGGCCTTGGGCTTGGGCCCCGGGGCCAGCAGGGCGCTCTGCCCGGCGGGCTCGGGGCTCTCGCTCATGAATAGGGTCTGCTCAGGCTCGGGACGGTTGTAGGCCGGGTCGCGGAAGGGGCCGCGCCGCGAGGGCCGGGGGAGGGAGGCCTCCTGCTCCGGGGAGCCAGGGGCATAGGAAATGGTGGAGGCCCGGACCCCCTCCTCGGCGGCTGGCGCCGCCAGGCCCGGACGCTCCACCCGGGGCAACTCCTGGCCGGCGGGAGAGTTGGAAACCGGTCCCGTTGGCCAGGCCTTGGGCTGGCGCTGAAGGCGCTCGTCCACCTGCTCCAGGTGGCGGCCGGCCAGGGGATAGTAGCGGGGCATGGTTTCCACCGCCTGGCGGAACTGATCGGCGGCCTGGTGGTAATGCCCCTGCTGGGCCAGCACCACCCCCAGGTTGTTGTGGGCCTGGGCCGGCCCGGCGCCCTTCTCAAAGGCGCGCAGGGCCTCCGGCGCCCGTCCCTGCTTGGCCAGCACCAGCCCCAGGTTGTTGGCCGCCAGACCGTAGCGGGGGTCCAGGGCCAGGGCCTGGCGCAGGCTCTGCTCGGCCTGGGACCAATCCTTCAAGAGCATGAAGGACAGGGCCTGGTTGTTGTACAGGGCCGGCAGCCTGGGCTCCAGGGCCAGGGCCTGGCGGAAGTGCCCCAGGGCCTGCTCGGGCCGGCGCTGGCGGTTGGCTATGATGCCCAAGGCGTTGTGGGCGCGCCAGAGCTGGGGGTTTAAGGCCAGGGCCCGGCCCAGGTCGGCTTGGGCCTCGTCCAGCCGGTCCTGGGCGAAGCGCGCCAGGCCCAGCCCCTGCAGGTACAGGGGGTTGCGGGGATCGCTGGCGGCCAGCTCCGCGAAAAGCGATTCCGCGGGCACGTACATGTGGGACTTGAGGCACAGCTCCGCGGACTTGGCCCTCAGGCGCGGCTTGTCCTTGTCCGGGGCCAGGCTTAAGGCGCGGCTGTACTCCTCTATGGCCACTCCCCAGTTGCCCAGGGAAGCGGTCTGGTCGGCGATGGCCTCCACTTGGGCCGGGTCGCTGACGGCCTTGCCGTCGCCGGGCTTGTCGCGCTGGGCCTGCATGGCCAGCAGATCGCGGGCCTCGCCGCGGGTCAGGCCGCGCATGCTCACCGGTTGGCTGGAGGCGCAGCCCGCGGCCAGCAGCAGAGCGCCGGCCAGGGCCAGGAGATTAAGCGTGCGGGGAGAGCGCATGGTGCCTCCTTGCTCTACTTGAGGATGGTTTCGCTGATGCGTATCAGGGCCGGGCCGGCCATGACGGCCATGATGGCCGGAAATATCATGAACAGCACGGGGAACAGGAGCTTGAGCGGTATCTTGGCCGCCTTCTCCTCCATCTTCTGCCGGCGCTTGGTGCGCACCGAGTCGGAGTGCACGCGCAGGGAACGCCCCACGCTCACGCCGAAACGGTCCGCCTGATTGAGCATGCTCACCAGGCTCGACACTTCTTCCACCCCGCAACGGCTGGCCAGGTTCTTTAGCGCCATGGGCCGGGGGATGCCGGCGCCCAGCTCCAGGGAGACCATGGTCAACTCGGCGTTCAAGAGCGGGGCGCTGATGCTAACCTCCTCGGCCACGCGCTTGATGGCCGCGTCCAGGCCCAGGCCAGCCTCCACTGAAATGACCATCAGGTCCAGCACGTCGGGCAGCTCGCGGCCGATGCGCTCGCGCCGGGCGTTGCCCAGGTGGTCCAGCACCAGGCTGGGCAGCAAAAAGCCCAGGGCCGCCGCGCCGGCCAGGGCCGTGGGCAACCAGGGGCCGGTCAGCAGGCCGGCGGCGGGCAGCAGAGCCACCACCAGGGGGGAGATGAGCAGACTGAGCACCTTGCAGCCCAGGAAGATGTTCACCGCCGCCGGCGAGCGGTAGCCGGCCTGCACCAGTCTCTTGCGCAGGCTGCTCTGCTGCCAGCCCTGGCTGGGCCGGGCCGGAGTCGACAGTCGGGTCAATAGCCGGGTCAGGCCCTGGCGCAACCGCCCCAGCCAGGGCTGGGCCTGGCTGGCGGCCTGCTGGGGGCTCAAGGCCTGTAGGCGGCGCCAGGCGGGGTCGCGCCGGGCGATCATAGCCGCCCCGGCCCAGCCCAGGGCCAGCACCGCCAGGCCCGTGGCGGCGCTGATGAGGATGGCCAGCAGATCCGATGTGGCGCCGAGGCTCATGCTCTTGCCTATACCTTGATGTTGACCAGGCGCTTGATTACCAGCATGCCCAGGACCTGGAAGCCGCCGCCGGCCAGCAAAATGGTGTTGCCCAGGGGGTGCTCGAAAAGCATGGCGATGTAGCCCGGGCTGACTATCCACAGGATCACCAGGAGCACCGGCGGCATCAGCGACAGGATGATGCCCGACAGCCGCCCCTCGGCCGACAGGGTCCGCACCTGGCGCATGAGCCGGAAGCGCTCGCGGATGATGCCGCCGATGTTGTCCAGAATCTCGGCCAGATTGCCGCCGGTTTCCTTTTGCAGCACCACGGCGGTGACGAAGAACTTGACGTCCTGCAAGCCCACCCGATGCACCAGATCACCCAGAGCGTGTTCCAGGCTCTTGCCAAAGGAGTAGTCCTCAAAGGCCTTGGCGAACTCGCCGGCCACCGGGTCCTCGGTCTCGTCGCCCACCATGCGCAGGGCCGAGGCAAAGGAATGTCCGGCGCGCAAGGCTCGGGCCATCATCTCCACGGCGTCGGGGAACTGCTCGTCAAAGGCCTGCAATCGCTTCTTGCGCAACAGGCGCAGCCAGGCCAGGGGGGCCAGGGCGGCCATCCAGGCCAGGTTCAGCGCCAGGAGGCCCGAATCCCGCCACACCCCTATCAGGCAGCCCAGGGTGGCCATCACTCCGCACATGAGCACCAGGGCGCCCAGGTTGCAGGGGTTGCCGGCCTGCAGGAGCAACAGCTGCACATCCGACACCCGGGGCATGGCCTTCAGCAGCCGGTTCAGCAGA
>JAKAGJ010000325.1 GCA_021815655.1 Deltaproteobacteria bacterium
CATATCCTGTACAGAGAGCCGGCTGCCGGTGTTGGTCACGCTGATGGTGGCCAGCCCGTCCCCCTTACTGGCACTCACCCACAACAATCCGCCCTGGTCGGCGTAATCCACGGCGTTGGACAGCAGGTTGCGCAGAATGACCAGCAAGCCATGGGGGTCGGCCAGGGCGTTGAGGTCCGAGGATACTTGCCAATCCACGCCAAGGCCCTTGTGCGCGGCCTGATCTTGCAGGGGCGCCCAGGCCTGCGCCAAGGCTCCCTCCAGCGCCACGGCGCGGGCGTCCTGCGGTGCGCCTTGGCCGGCGTCCAGGCGGGCCATGGTCAGGAGGTTGTCCACCATGCCTTGCATCTGCTGGCAGATGTCCAGGCATTGGCGCATGTCTGCCGCATAGTCCTGGGCCGGGCGTGGCCGCGACAGGCCCACCTCCAGGGTGAAACCCATACCGGCCAAGGGGGTGCGCAGCTCATGGGCCAGGTTGGCCAGCAGGGCCTTTTCGCGCCCAAAGGCTGCCTCCAGCCTGGACAGCAGTTGGTTAAGCCGCGTCACCACCGCCAGCAGCTCCCTGGGGGCCAGGGGCAGTTCCACCCGGCTGTGCAGGCTGCCCTCGTCCAAGGTGGTCAGCCTCTGCCCCAGCACCGCCAGGGGCCGCAGGCCGAAGCCTACCGCCCACCAGGCCCCGCCCGCGCTGGCCAGCATGGCCGCCAAGCCCACAGCCACCAGCAGGATTACCAGGCTCTCCAGCGACCTATCGTAGCGCCCCAGGTCGCTGGCCAACAACAGGGTGACTCTTGGTACCTGGTTGACAGGGGGTTGGGTCGATAGCTCTCCAGCTCCGTCTACCGTGGGCCTCACTGTTAACGTTACCATGCGCGCCCGGCGTCCCGACGCCAGACGGACGAAGCTCCAGCGCGGGGCGGCCAAAACCTGGGCGCGCTGGGCCAGGGAGCTGCCGGCCAGGCTGGCGGAGCGGGCCAGCAGGCCCCGGCCTTCCTGCCAGACCTCGAAGAATTGCCGGCTGTCCGGCGCCGCCTTGGCGGGAACGGCCAACTGGTCAAGCTCCAGGTCGACCTGGCCGTCCTTCCACTCGAACATGGAGGCCATGACCTGGGCCTGCTGCAGCAGGGCTGAGTCCATCTCTTTGAGCAGGCTGGTCCGCACCAGGAGGTACAGGGCCACGCCGGATGCCAGCAGCACCACGGCACTGGCCGCCGTCACCGAGGCCAGCAGGCGAAATCGCAGGGAGTGGCCAGTGCTCAAGACTCGTCCTCTCCCAGCCAGTAGCCGTGGCCGCGCCGGGTGTGGATCAGCGGGGGCAGGCCGGGCTGATCGAGCTTTTTGCGCAGGTAGCCTATGTAGACATCCACCACGTTGCTCTGGACCTGGGAGTTGAACTCGTAGAGATGGTCCCAAATATCGCTACGAGTGACCACCTCGCCGGCACGCAGGGCCAGGAACTCCAAAAGGGCGTACTCGCGGGCGGTGAGATGGATGGCTTGGCCGCCGCGCCGCACCTGGTGGGTGGCCTGGTCCATCTCCAAGTCCCCCACAGTGAGCAGCGGATTCTTGCGCAGATACCTGCGGCGCAGAAGGGCGCGTACCCGCGCCAACAGCTCTTCCAGAGCGAAGGGCTTGATCAAGTAGTCGTCAGCCCCCATATCCAGGCCCACCACCCGGTCATCCACCCCATCACGCGCGGTGAGGATTAGGACATGCGTCTGCCGGCCCTCTCGACGCAAGGTGCGCAGAATTTCCCACCCGTCAAGGCTGGGGAGCATAAGGTCCAGCACGATCAAGTCGTGGTCGTTGGACTGGGCGTACCAAAGCCCCTCCTTGCCGTCGCCGGTCGAGTCCACTGCATAACCCGCTTCTTCAAGGCCGCGCACCACCGCTTTGCGCAAGGGGGTGTAGTCCTCAATGACCAGCAAGCGCATTACCGACCTCCTGGGTGTGCGGGAGGCCCGGCCTGGAGCCCTGCGCGGGCGGATGCCGGGCCTCCCCGGGAGTGTTAGGCGACAAGACTAGTCGTCAGTTTCCTCCTGGTCCTCCTTATGCCCGCGCTCTTTCTCGCGGGAAACCACTTGGCCGTTGGCGGCAATTTTCAGCTCGATCTGCTGCTGGCCGTCGGTGAAGCTGGCTTCGTAGAGCCCGGCCCCATCGTCATCGTTCATGGCGATGGTCTGCAAGGAATGGCGGGCCGTCTCTTGCGCGATGGCTTTTTGTACCGCCGGTGGCACATCGCCGATCTTTAGGTTGGTGACGCGCCGGGAAGGGGCGGCGTGGGCGAACACGGCCAGGCCTGCCAGGGCTAGCAGGGCCAGCACATATGCGGAGATCATCCTTTTCATGGCAACACTCTCCTTTAGGTTAACACCAGACCAAGGGAGCCGCTCCCTTGGCTGAGGCAAATATATGAGGCCAAAGGTGAAAGGAAGATGAGAAGCCAGGGCGGCAATTGAATTGATAGGAGGTAGTTTCTTTACCGCCTGCCGCGAATAAATTTATCAAAGCTGTTTATGGTACTGATATAGCGGGTGAGAGGCAGCACAGTCTGTCCGCTAATATCACCTAAACACAAGGAAATCTCCATGTTTAGCCAAGGTGTCACCTGTTTCGGTTCCTCTTTGCATGTGGTTTCCAGTGCCACCGCGCAGACGGCCTCAAATCGGGTGAACTTCAGGCACCATCTTGTCAGGACTTGGCCACCGCCAGGTCCTGGTCCTTTTGGCGGCCACTTCGCGGCTCATTATCCAAAAAAATTGGCCGGTCGGAGCGCTGGCGCCGGACCGTGGTGAAGAACCACGGCCCAGCGTCAGCGCGGCCTGGGGACTAGCGTCCGGTCCAGCGGGGCTTGCGCTTCTCGGCAAAGGCCTTGGGCCCCTCCAGGATGTCCTCTGAGGCGCGCATCACCTCTGTGGTCGGAAAGACTTTGGGGATGGCCTCGGATAGAGGCAGGGACAGGCCTCGCAGCGCCGCCTCCTTGCTGGCGCGGATGGCCAGGGGCGCGCAGGCCAGGATGGACTCGGCCCAGGCCAGAGCCTTGGGCATAAGCTCGGCCTGGGGCACCACCTCGTTCACCAGCCCCAGGCGCAGGGCCTCTGCGGCGCCCATGCGCCGGCCGGTGAGCATCAGGCCCATGGCCAGGTGGTAGGGCACGTGCCGGGGCAGACGGTGCACCCCGCCCTGCACGGCCATCAGCCCCACCGTGGGCTCGGGCAGGCCGAAGGAGGCGTTCTCGGCGGCCACGATGATGTCGCAGGCCAGGGCCATCTCGAAGCCGGCGCCCAGGGCCAGGCCATTGACGGCGGCGATGAAAGGCTTGAAGCAGTCAAAGCGCCGAGTGATGCCCCCGAAGCCGCCGTTCAAGGAGTCCAGCCCCTGGCGCACGGCTTGGGGGCCATGCTGGGCCTGCCACTTCAGGTCGTTGCCGGCGCTGAAGGACTTTTCGCCGGCGGCGGCCAGGATGGCCACCCAGGCCTGGGGGTCGGCCGCGAAGTCGTTGAAGGCCTCGTTCATCTCGGCGCAGGCCGGCGGATGCAGGGCGTTCATGGCCTCGGTCCGGTTCATGGTGACGATAGTCAGGTGGTCGCGTTTCTCCACCGTGATGAATTGGTAGGACATACCGTATCTCCTTTGTCAGGCGGCTCGCCAGGCGCCTGGCCCTGGCGGGCCGGTTGGGACGCTGCTCAACACTCCGCCTTGGTCTAGCAGTCATGCATCTTCTGGGTAACGAACATGGCCGGCACCAGGCCCAGTTCCTCGGCGATGGCGAAATTCATCTCTGATGCTCCTTCTTGTCCTTGGGCGCCGAGGAGGCCTGGCGGGGCTTGCCGCTCTCTATGAAGCCGGGGGCCTAGTCGCGGGCGAAGGTTCCGGCCACGCCCTGGCCGCCGCCTCCGCAGATGCTCAAAAGGCCCTGGCGAGCCCCCTGGCGCCGCATCTGGTTTAATAGCGTCACCAGGCGCGTGGCCCCCGTGGCCCAGATGGGGAGCCCCAGGCGGATGCCCGAGCCGTTGACGTTGACCTTGCGCTCGCATTCCTGGGGGGTCAGCCCCATGAGCTTGGCGTCGGGCAGCATTTGCACCGCGAAGGCCTCTTGTATCTCAAACAGATC
>JAKAGJ010000326.1 GCA_021815655.1 Deltaproteobacteria bacterium
GTCGGCGCCGGCGGACTGCACGGCGGTCAGCCTCACCAGGGAGCCGTCGGTGCGGCGTTGCCACAGGCCGTCCAGGACCAGGTTCAGGCGGTCGACGTACTCGTTGGGCTCCACCCGGCCCCGGCCCTGGTACCAGTAGAGCACGCTGATGCGCTCCATTTCTTGAGCGATGACCAGGTGGTTGACCCGGTAGGGTCCCTGGGGGCCGGGCACCAGCACCTCCTCGCGGCTTTGAATCTGCCAGCCGCCGCCGGGCAGGCAGTTGCGCGGTGAATGAATCATGGCCCCTTCCAGCTGAACCCCGAAGTAGGCCACGAATACGGCGCATTGCCGGCCCTGGCCGTTCAGGTAGGTGCGCAGCAGATAGTCCTGGGGCTTGAGCAGGTCCAGAGTGGGCGTGTCCAGGAGCTGGTCGCCGGCGGCGGACCGCCACTGGCCCAGGTTGGAATCCAGCTTGGCCAAGGGCTGGCGCAAGGACAGGGGCTCCACCACCTGGGCGGCCTGAATCAACCCCAGCACGGCCAGGAGCAGGGCCGCGGCCACCCACAGATAGGTCAGGCGCCGGTCAGCGGCCATGGCCGGACCCTCCCCGGGGCTGCTTGCCGCCCAGCAGGGTGGTAAGGCCCATGAGCATCACGAAGCCGGCCATGAAGACCAGCCAGCCCACCAAGTCGTGGGTGGCCCCCTTGAGCATGGCCTCGCCGTAGCGCTGGGCCAAAAGTCCCGTGACCAGCACCCTGAGGGCGTTGGCCAGCATGGCCACCGGCGGCACCAGGGCCACCAGCAGCACCTTGCGCCAGCGTCCTTGCAGCATCAGGTGGGCCAGGATCACCCCCACGGCCAAGAGCGAGATGAGGCTGCGGATGCCCGAGCAGGCATCCACCACGTCCATCACCACCATGGGCAGGGTGATGACGTTGCCCTCCACCAAGACCGGCAGGCCCGTGAGCCGCAGTCCCCAGCCCGCCAGCCGAGCCGCCAAGAGGCGCAGGGGAAAGGCCAGCGAGTCGTAGACCACGTAGGGCAAGGGCACCATCAGGATCAGGTAGGCCGTGGGAAAGATCAGGCGCCGCGCCCGGGGCCAGCCCCAGTAGGTCAAGGCCAGGCCCCACAGCACCGGCAGCATGCTGATGCGGCGCAGAAAGAACTCCTGGGCCAGTTGCCCCACCAAGAGCACCGCCAGGCCGGCGGCCAGCACCGCCAGGCCCCAGGCGTTGGCCCCAGGGGGCTGGGCCAAGAGGTTCTGGCGGTCGCGCCAGATGAGCCAGCCGCTGACGATGGGCACCAGAAAGCCGTGGGAATAGTTGGGGTCGCTCCACCAATTTTTGGCCATGGCGAAGACATGGGGGGCGTATATCCACAACAGGAGCGCCCCCACCAGGCCCCAGGCCGCCAGCAGGGGCGTGCCAGGACGCGCGGCGGCGCTATTTCCCCCCAGTGCCCGGCTCACCGGCCCCCTCCGCCAAAAAGAATGATCTTGAGGGTCTGCACCAGGATCATGATGTCCATGCTTAAGCTGGAGTGCTTGATGTAGTAGAGGTCGTAGTTGAGCTTCTCCAGGGCCGCGGCCTCTGAGGAGCCGTAAGGAAAGCAGACCTGGGCCCAGCCGGTGATGCCGGGCTTGACGTTGTGGCGCTCGCCGTAATAGGGCAGACGGGCGGTGAGTTTCTCCACGAAAAGGGGGCGCTCGGGGCGCGGTCCCACGAAGCTCATGTCGCCGCGCAGCACGTTCCACATCTGGGGTATCTCATCCAGGCGCGAGCGGCGCAAGAAACGCCCCACGCGAGTGATGCGATTGTCGCCTTCCTGGGCCCACACCGGCCCGGTGTCCTTCTCGGCGTCATCCACCATGGTGCGGAATTTCAGTATCTCGAAATGCCGGCCGTATTGCCCTATCCGCGTCTGGCGGTAGATGACCTTGCCCCGGCTGTCCAGGCGCACGGCCAGGGCCGTGAGCAGGGTCAGGGGCAGGGAAAGAAGAAGCCCCAGGGCGCTGAGCAGAATATCCACGCAGCGCTTGCTCAAGCGCCGCAGGTCGTTGGTCTTGAAACCCGGCGAGAAGATCAGCCAGCTGGGGCGGATGTGGTCGGCCAGGATGCGCCCGGAGATGGCCTCCAGGAAATCCTCGCCACCCAGGATGGGCACCCCCAGCATGCGGCAGCGCAAGAGCTCATCAAGGGGCATGCGCGTGCGCTTCTCGTCCATGGCCACCACCACCAGGTTGGCCTGGTGATGGCGAAGGAGCCCCACCAACTCGCTGGGGTCCCGGCGCAGGTCGGCCTTGAGCAGGTTGGCCCAGACCTCCATGAGGTTCACCGGCGCCGAGGTTTCGGGGTCCCCCGCCCGGCGGGAGGCGCTGCCGGTCATGTCCAGCAGGCAGACGATGTTGTAGATGTTGTCCGAGCGGCTGACAACCTCCTCCAGGATGTAGTCGGCCAGGGAGCCCGAGCCCATGAGCAGCACCCTGGTGGCCAGCAGGCGCCTGGTCAGTGCCCATCCATAGAGGCCGCGCCAGAACAGGGTGAATATGGTGATGATGAGAAAGCCCAGGACCAGCACGCCGCGTCCCAGGAACAGGCGTGGGAAGATGTAGTAGACCACGGCCATGGCCAGGGTGCCCACGGCCATGGCCTGGGTCACCCTGGTCACCGTCCACATGAAGGGCCGGGCCACGCGGAAGTTGTGCAGGTCGAAGTAATAGAAGGTGACCTGCAACACCACGGGCACCACCGCGAGGCGGTGCCAGGAATAGCGCCAGGAGAAAATCTCGGCCAGGGTGCCGATGCGGAAATACACCGCCAGCAGGGTGCCCAGGCCCATGAGCAGCGATTCGCCCAGCAGGAAGGCTATGAGATAGGGCGAGGGCCGGCTGGAGGGCACCTGCATGGTGGATCACGCCTCCAGGTCGGAGGATCCACCCACGGCCGTGGCGTCGGACACGGCGCTCAGCTTGTCGTTGATCACCACGCCCACGATTTTCTCCTCGGGCAGGGAGCGCAGGCCCCTGAGCGCCAGTTCGCGGTCGGTCTCGCCGCTCAGGACCACGTAGACGATGCCCTCCACCATGCGCGCCAGGACCTGGGGATCGTCAAAGGCCTGCACCGGCGGGGTGTCCAGGAGCATGTAGCGGTCGTGGTAGCGGGCGCGCAGCTCGGCGATGAGCCCGGCCATCTTGTCGGTGGCCAGGATCTCGGCCGAGCGCTGGGAAGGGCTTCCGGCCGGAATCACGCTGAGCTTGTCCACTGGCGTGCGGTGGATGATGTCCGGCACCGAGGCCCCCCGCTCCAGATAGTCGGTGAGGCCTGGCTGGCGGGGCACCTGCAAGATGTTATGCATCACCGGGTCGGTGAGGTGGCAGTCCAGCACCATCACGAATTGTTGCAGGCCGCGGGCAAAGGAGACGGCCAGGTTGGCGGCCAGCAGGCTGCGCCCCTCGCGGGGGGCGGCACTGGCGATCATGATGGTGCGCGGCGGCTCGCCATGAAAGGGAAAGAGCAGCTGGGAGCGCAGGATGTCTATGCGCTTGGCCTCCGGGCTGCCGGGGGCGTACAGGCTCACCAGGCGCTCCTGCTCGCGGTCGTCGTAGTCCTCGCTGCGGAAGGCCTCGTAACGCACCTCGGGCGAGGAGGCGCGGAAGGCCGGGCGCTCCCCTTGGGAGGAAGGCCCCGGCTGGGTAGCGGCGTTTTCCTGGCCTTCCGGGAATCCTTCCCCGGAACGCTTCATCACATCAGTCATTTTGCCCATGGCGACCCTCCTTTTCGGTGGTGGCGGGGGAGGCTAACTTAAGGGTGGGCCCCCAGTCGACGGGTCCTTCCTTGGCCTTGGGTGCGGACTTGGTCACCTCGGGCGCGATATCGGGTATCTCTATGCTGGGCCCGGAAACCCAGCCGCGTACCCGTGGCCAGGCCTTCTTGACCCCAAAGTAACCGCCGGCGATCAGGGCCAGCAGCAGTAGCAGAAACAGGATGCGCTTGCCAAGGCTGCCCGGGGCCTCGCGGGAAAACCCCGAGGCCAGGCGCGAAAAGATGCCGCGCTTGCGGGCCGGGGGGCGTATTGGCGCCCGCTCGCGCTCGGCGGCGAGGCGCCCAGGGCGCGGGGCGGCCGC
>JAKAGJ010000327.1 GCA_021815655.1 Deltaproteobacteria bacterium
CCGTCGGGCACCTGGATCTGCACGGGCGCGAAGTTGAGGATGGCCTTGACCGGCACCTCCAGGAAGCGATTGGCGATGTCCTGGGCGCGCTCAGGCGGCGTGCAGATGACGCCTATCTCGGCGCCGGTCTCGCGGCAGACCTTGGCCAGGTCGTCCACGGCGTGGATCAGTAGCCCGCTGGCCAGCTTGCGTCCTATCTTCATCACGTCGGCGTCAAAGGCGCAGACAAAGCGGTAGCCCTGGCGGGTGAAGTTCTGGTGGGCAAGAAGCGCGCAACCCAGGTTGCCCATGCCCACGATGGCCAGGTTCCACTCCTTGTTCAGGCCCAGGATCTTCTTGATGTCGAATAGAAGCTCCTTGACGAAGTAGCCCACCCCCCGCACGCCGAACTGCCCGAAGTAGGCCAGGTCCTTGCGTATCTGGGCCGGATTCACGCTACATACGTCGGCCAGATGTTTGCTGGAGACGACGGAGACACCCTCATCCACCATGGCCTCCAAGGCCCGGGAATAGATCGACAGACGCGTGATGGTGGCTGCGGGAATCTTCATGAATTTCATGGAGTTGACCCATACTCTTTGTGAAATCGGGTACTTGCAAAAACAAAAACCGGGCCGGGCCCCAGAGGACCCGGCCCAGGCCGCGGCTTACATGCCGATGAACTTCTTGACCGGCTCGGCCATGGGGTAGGCGTAGAGCAGGATCAAGCAGATGACCAGAGCGTAAATACACAGGGACTCGATCATGGCCAGACCGATCAGCATGGTCACGGTGATCTTGCCGGAGACCTCGGGGTTGCGGGCGGTGCCCTCGACGGCGCCCTTCACGGCCAGGCCCTGGCCGATGCCGGTACCGAAGGCGGCGATGCCGATGCCCAGGCCGGCGGCCATCACGGTGGAGGCGAACAGCTTGGCGGCCTCAGCCATGGCGCCAGCGTCGGCGGCCATGGCCACGGCGGAGATGCCCAGCACGAACAGGCCGGTCAGGACGGCGGTCAACGAAAACTTTTTCATTCCAACTCCTCCAAGAAAACGTTGCGGTATGTGCCTTCTTCCAAACGAAGCTTGATTTTTAGTGGGCATGCTCCAGGGCGCCAGCGATGTAGAGCATGGTCAGCAGGCTGAAGATGAAGGCCTGCACGAAGCTGGTGAAGATGGCCAGGAACATCATGGGCAGGGGCGCGAAGTAGGCGCCGGCCAGCAGGATGAGGATGGCCAGCACCAGGTCCTCGCCCAGCACGTTGCCGAAGAGACGGAAGGTGAGGCTCATGATGCGCGAGAAGTGGCTGATGACCTCGATGATGAAGATCAGGGGGGAGAGCCACCACACCGGCCCCATGAAGTGCTTGATGTACTTGGCTCCGTGGGTCTTGATGCCCACGAAGTGGGTGGTGAGGAAGACCACCAGGGCCATGCTCAAGGGGGTGTTGATGTCGGCGGTGGGCGAGCCCATGCCGGGGATCAGGCCGATCCAGTTCATGGCCAGGATGTATACGAACAGGGTGGCGATCATGGGGAAGAAGGGCTTGCCGTGCGGCCCCATGACGTCGAGCATGAAGTCCTCGAAGCCGCCCAGGATCACCTCAAAGAGGTTCTGGCCGCCGGAGGGGATCATCTTGACGGTGCCCACGGCCAGCTTGCCCACCACCACCAGCAGCACGATGATCAGCCAGGAGTAGAGCACGTTGGTGAAGAAGTGGACGTGTACTTTGTCCAGCAGCCAGTTAAGCAGAAGAAATGGATGTTCCATGAGCTAATGGGCCTCCTTGCTCAGCTTGCGCGCCTGGCAGGCCCCCCAGATGACGATGGTGACCATCACCACCGACAGGCCTACCAGCAATCCCAACGGCTGGGCCCAACCCTGGCGCACCAAAATCAAAAGCACCAGGGCCGTTGCCGCAAACCTCAGATAATACTTGACCAAAACCTTGCGCAGCACGCCGTGCTTCTCGCGGGGGAGAATGCTCTTGCGCACGGTGCGCTCCAAGAGGCGGTAGTTGACCAGGGCGATGGCCCCGCCGATCATCACGCTCAAGGCCGTGCGCCAGTTGACCAAGGCCAGGGCCCCGGCCGAAACCACGGCAAAGGTGGTCAGGTTGCCCCACCACAAGGTGCGCAGCATCCCGGCCTCGGCGAATTCCATGGTCAGCGGTTTATGCGCCAATATGGCCAGCCTCATTTACCCTTAAAGCGTTTGATATATATGTATATGTTGTTGAACCCGGCGGCGATGCCGATAAACAACCCTATGCCCTTGCCCCAGTTCCCGGTGCCCCAGTGCTCATCCACCAGGTAGCCCAGGCCCGCGCCGATTACCGTGGCCAGCACTATGGAGATGCCCAGCGAGCTGACGCCGGCCAGCAAGCGCAGGGATTCCCGCGTCTGTTCACTGAAGAATCGGCCCACGCGACCCGCCCCAAGGGCTTATGGCCCTTAATAATTTCGTGGCCAAGCCTCGCTCGCCGCCCCCTGGGCGGGCCCCTCGGCCCGCTTCAAGTTACGGCATGGTGCGCCGCTTGTCGGCCACATACGGCGGTCGCACCTTGCTAACATGGCCCTGGGGCCAAGTCAACAAAATTTTACGCTTTGCTCCGGGCTTCACATGGCGCGGCGCCCAGCGGCCGCCTGGCCATTATGCCAGGATTACGATTAGTTTGCCAGGCAGGCCTCCCCCTCGATGCGGCCCAGCGGCCCGCCAGGCCCAGACGGGGGCGCCGGCCCCTAGGGGGCCTTGCTGCCGTCGTCGATCTCGCAGGAGTCGTCGGGGCAAAAGACTTTCAGCCAATAGCCCTTGTCCTGGCCCGCCTGGGCCGGGGAGGCCGGCTCGGCCTTCTGCGGCACCTTTAGGCGCTCCTCCTCGGATAGGCAGGCCCCGTCGGGGCAGAACATCTCCAGCCACAGGCCCTCCTGGCCCTGGGCCTGGGCGGCCTGGCGCTTGTCCTCGGGCAGGGCCACCACCTCCTCGGGGGTCAGGCAGCGCGCCCCCGGGCAAAAAACCTTGAGCCACACACCTTCCTGGGGCTTGTCCTCGCTCATGGCTACCGCCTCCCTCAATAAAATTAGGCTGTACCATAATTGTAAGGCAGATGGCCGCCACTTGCAGCAAGGGTAATTGCCCCGCCAGCCCGGGCCAGCCGTAACTCTCAAGCCGTTTTTCTGCGATCAAGAATGGCGGGACCAAGAGCGGCGCACGAGGTCTGGCTTGAATAATGAGGCTGGGCGCCCTTGGCCCCGGGAGGCTGGGGATATGCGGCCCACGGGAGCCGCCGGCGCTAGCCAGGCCGAAGGCGTCAACCGACCCGTCATCGCCCGCCGCGGCTCGCGGCCGACCCGTACATGCCCCGCCGGGGGCACCCGGGCGGCCAACGGCCGTCTGGCAATGGCTAGTCTCTCACGTAATCCCGACAGCCTGCCCACGGGAGCCGCCGGCCTTGGCCAACGCCACCGCGCCAACCGACCCGGATACGCCCCGCCGGTGGCACCCGGCTAGAGTTCCTTGAGGGCCTCCTCGGCGGCGGAGATGGTCTGCTCCACGTCCTCCAGGCTGTGGGCCAGGGAGACCATGGTGGCCTCGAACTGGCTGGGGGCCAGGTATATCCCCCGGGCGAGCATGGCCTGGTAGAAGCGGGCGAAGAGCTTGGTGTCGCTGCGGGCGGCGCTGGCGTAGTCGGTCACCGGGCCGCCGGTGAAGAAATAGGTGAACATGGCGCCCACGCGCTGGCCATAATGGGGCAGCCCCTTGGCCTGGAACACGGCGCCCAGGCCCTGATAGAGTCTGTGGCTGGTTTCTTCCAGGGTTTCGTAGGTGCGCGGGGCCAGCAGGAGCTCCAGTACGGTGAGCCCGGCGGCCGTGGCCAGGGGGTTGCCCGAGAGGGTGCCGGCCTGGTACACCGGCCCGGCGGGGGCGATCTGGCGCATGATATCGCCACGGCCCCCGTAGGCGCCCAGAGGCAGGCCGCCGCCGATGATCTTGCCCAGGCAGGTGAGGTCGGGCCGCACCCCGTAGCGCTCCTGGGCGCCGCCCAGGGCCACGCGGAAGCCGGTAATCACCTCGTCGAAGATCAACACCGCGCCATATTGGTCGCAGATATGGCGCAGGCCGG
>JAKAGJ010000328.1 GCA_021815655.1 Deltaproteobacteria bacterium
GGCGTCCAGGGAGGCGCGCACCGTGCGGCCGGTGAAGATCACGTCATCCACCAGCACCAGCTCGCGCCCCTCCACGGCGTAGGGAATGTCGGTGTTGCGCAGGCTGGGCATCTGGGCCAGGCGTGACCAGTCGTCACGGTAGAAACTTATGTCCACCAGACCCTTGTCCAGGCGCAGGCCCTGGCGTCCCGAGAGCCGGCCCAGGGCGGCCTCCACCCGGCGCACCAACAAGTCGCCGCCGGAATGCACCCCCACCAGGCCCAGGCCGCCGGGGTCGGGGTGGCGTTCCAGGATGCCCTGGGCGATCCGGTCGATTCCCTTGGCGATTTGCCCCGAGCTATAGGCCACGCGGGGCGGCTGGAGTGGGTGATGTGACATGAACTGGGGGCCTTTTCACAAGTTCCGCTGGCAACCCTACAGGGTGCTTATTTCAAGAAATTGATTAGTTACCAGCACTGAACCGTACTGTCAAGAATTGATTGCATCCCAGACACCGCCAAGTTTGGGGCAACGCCGGCTCTCCGTGCGCGCTATAATGCGCTGGCAGGGGGGAGCTCCGGGAGCAATCCCGGGAAACCACTCACGCTGGAGATGATTATGCCCGACAAGGACAACCCGCCCGCGCCCGCGCCGGCGGCCATCGGCCCCTACAGCCCCGGCCGCTGGGCCGGAGATTTCCTCTTTCTTTCCGGACGCCTGGGCCTGGACCCCGTCAGCGGCCAACTGGTGGGCCCGGGGGTGGCCGACCAGGCAGCCCAGGCCATGCGCAACCTGGAGGCCGGCCTGCGCCAGGAGGGGCTAGGCTGGGCCCAGGTGGTGAAGACCACGGTCTTCCTCACCAACATGGACGACTTCGCCGAGCTGAACCAGGTCTACGCCGGGTTCTTCACCGGCTGCCCGGCCCTGCCGGCCCGCTCCTGTGTGCAGGTGGCGGCCCTGCCACGGGCCGGGGGCTGCGTGGAGATCGAGGCAGTGGCCTATCTCCTGGCTTAGGAGCCCCCCAGCTTCGGCCCCGCGTCAGGCGGGGAGGGGAAGATGATCAGGGAAAAAGGGACGGCCGCCCGGCGGCCGCCCCGCCTTTTGAGGCGTGGTGCTAGGGCGACCGGCCCGGGGATTGCGGCCGGCCATGGGCCGGCATGGCCCGAATCCGGCGACTTTGCCTGCCCCGCGATTATCCACAAGGCCAGGCCCTGGCCGTTCTCCCTGAGCCACCCCCCAATCCGCGGCCATGCCGCCATTACGCCCGCCTTGACCGGCGCTTTTGACCTCTTTTCCTAAAGACCTGGCGGTGGCCAAGGCCGGCCCCTAGCGCTCCGCGCGAAGCCGCTTTATCATTCTCCAACCCTTGCTGCCATTGGCCAGGGTACATGGCCAGATCAAGCTCGCCCGGAAAAATCCCAGGTGGGGCGATTCCTCGCCCCAGGGCATGCTAAAGCCTCTTTAGCGTGGATATGAAAACTGCTTTAGCATTCCGGTCTTTGGGCGTGCTGGCGATCTGTCCTGGCGCATATAGATATGGATTTGTATGTTATTATTAAAACTTTTAATAAGAACAACATGCCGGCCGCGAGTGTCATGAAAACATTTCTGGGGATCATCGGCGGGTGGCGTCGGCCTGAGTGTGAGCAAATTTGGCGGGCCACTTGGCATGGAGCAGCGGGGTAGTGCAGAGAAATGGGCGGATACAAACCCGGCTGGCCGGGCTTTGGGCGTGGTGGCGGCCGGTTTGGTGCGAGGCCGCGCGGCGGCATTGACCCTGGCGCGCCAGGGCTGGCGGCCGGCGTATTGGAGGGGCGGCAGGCCCTCATGGCAACGGCCACGCCGAGGCGTGGCCGCGCGGGAAAAAGGGGAAGGCGGGGCGTGGGCTAATCCCAGAGAATGGCCTCGCCCTCCCTGATGCCTTTTTGCCGATCGAGCCTGATCCAACGGATCTCGATGCCGGCCGGAGAATTGACGATCACCCGCTGAAAGGACTCACCGGTCTGGGTGTCCAGCATCACCAGGCCGCCATAGGGTCTTGGCGCCTCATAGATCTGGAAGCGGGGCGGCGATACGTAGACACCGGGCATGCCGCCGGCCGGGGCCTTGCCCGCTGAATCGGCCAGGACCGGTGCGCTCAAGGCCAGCAGGCCGACCGCCGCCATTGCCATCACCATTTTCTTCATGGGACCTCCCTTGCCAGGTTGTGCTTCCAAACGCCGAGACGGCCCGGCCTGGGCCGGTCACCGTTCTCGCAGCCAATCGGCCAGGCGTCGCAGGCCCAGCTCGGTCTTGCCATCCACGATGCGGCCGCTGGCGCACCAGGCCAGGGCCTGGTCCAGCTCCAGCAGGCACAGTTGGGCGCCCTCCTCCATGGGGTGTCCGTCGCCCCGGGCCGTTTGGGCTTGGGCCGGGTCCACGGCCGCGGCCAGATAGTGCAGGCGCTCCGGGCAGAAGGCTGGCGCGGACAGCGGCGGGGGGCCCAGGGGGTGGAAGTCAGCGGCGGCCAGGGCGAAACCGGCCTCTTCCAGGGCCTCCCGGCTGGCCCGGCCCAGGACGCCCATGCCGCCCGGGGCCAGGTCGGAGGGCTCCACCCCGCCGGCCGGCAACTCCCAGATCAGGCCCGAGCAGGGGCCTCCGTCCAGGCCGAGCAACAGGGGGTGCTGGGAGCGCAGGGCCACCGCCGGCCGGGCCGCTCGCCGCAGCACCACCCGGTCGGGCCGGCCGGCCTGGCGGGCATAGAGCAGGAGCACCACCGCGTCCAGGAAGGGGGGGCTCACGGTCTCCACCTCATACCAAGCCGTGGCCGCGCCATCCTGGAAGCGCCCGCGCACCCGCCGCCGGCTCACGGTGAGGAAGCCGCCCCGGAACAGCTCGGCCCCCTGGGCCTGGTCCCACTCCAGGGATTGCAACCGCTTGTCCTCGCTGCTCATCGCCGAGACGCCTCCCCGGGGCGGCCCACGCCTCCCCACTTGAGGATGATTCTATGCCATTGGCAGGGGCGGAGCAAGACTGGCCTGGGGCCGGGAAGGGCGGGGGGCTCAGGCCACCACGTCCAGGATGGTGCCCACCATCTCGTCATGGGCGCGCAGAGTGCGCAGATTGGCCTCGAGTTCCCGCTCGGTCTGGGTGAGGTTCAGCATCTCGTCGACGATGTCGGTGCCCGAGGCCTGGCTGGCCCCGGCCACCACTAAACCGTGGCCCGGGGTGCCCGGCGGGGCGGTCACCGGCGGGCCGGAGGCGGGGGTGGCGGCGTAGACGTTGCCGCCCAGGGCGGTCAGGCCGCCGGAGTTGCCGAAGATGGCGGTCTGCAACTGGCCGCTGGCCAGGACCGTGCCGTCGCCGGCCAAGGCCTGCACCTGGCCTTCGGGGGTTATGTAAACCTGGGCGGTCTGGGCGGGCAGGGTGATGGCCGGCTGCACCGGCCGGCCCAGGGGGTCCACCATCTGACCCTGGGCGTCCAGCATGAAGTTGCCAGCGCGGGAGTAGACCTGGCCGCCCTGGCCGTCGCCCAGCACGAAGAAGCCGCCGCCGTCCAGGGCAAGGTCAAGGGGGCGGTCGCTGGCCAGGATGGGGCCGCCGCCCAGGGGCGAGGTGGCCACGGCCTGCACACCGCCGCCGGCCAACTCGGCCTGCTCCACCCGGCGGGGTTGATAGCCCGGAGTGGAGAGGTTGGCCAGGTTGTGGGCGCCCTGGCCCAGCCGCCGTTCGTTCAGGCGCAGGGCCGAGGCCGACGCGTATATGCCTTCAATGGCCATGACTAAGGGAAAGCCTACCTTATCCTAAGGAGTAGAGGGTTGCCCCGGACGCAGCTTGCAAATGCCGTCTAATTTGTGAATACGCAACCTCAAAATAATACAAGTTAACAAATCTATCACCAACGCAGTCAGGATGAACCAACATAATATACCGTCAGAAACGTAATATTTTTTGATAAGAAAATAGAGCGGAATAAAGGAGGTTATGAAAAATATTTGCACGGCGATCAAATGGTAGTTTCCAAATAGAGGGTACTTCCCATGGTTCTCATCGCCCTTGGGGTAGGTGGTGCGTAATTTTACTTCCCAGGTGAGGGCTGTTACGCCAACCAAGGCATTGATGGATTCCTCAAGCTTAAAGAGG
>JAKAGJ010000329.1 GCA_021815655.1 Deltaproteobacteria bacterium
CAGGAGGCCCGAATCCCGCCACACCCCTATCAGGCAGCCCAGGGTGGCCATCACTCCGCACATGAGCACCAGGGCGCCCAGGTTGCAGGGGTTGCCGGCCTGCAGGAGCAACAGCTGCACATCCGAGACCCGGGGCATGGCCTTCAGCAGCCGGTTCAGCAGAGGGATGGTGGAAAGCGAGCGGTCGCGCCAGAGCACCTTGGTCGGCTCCAGGGTATGGACGCGCTCCAGGCCCTTGAGGCGTTGGTGCTTGGCCTGGCGGCGGGCCATGTCCTGGCGGAACACCCAGAACCCGGCGGCCAAGGCCAGGGCCAGCACGCCCAGGAAGACCATCGCCGTGGCGGTCCAGATCAAAGGGCGCCTCCAGGAGTCTCGTTGAACATGCCGCTTTCCAGCTCCATGCCGTGGGCCTTGATGCGATCGGCGCAGCGGGGGCGAATGCCGGTGGGGCCGAAGCGTCCCAGCACCCGGCCGCGGTCGTCCACGCCCTGCTGGGTGTAGCGGAATATCTCCTGCATGCTTATGGTTTCGCCCTCCAGGCCGGTGATTTCCGAGAGGCTGACCAGGCGCCGCGAGCCGTCGGAGAGCCGGGCCAGCTGGATCACCACGTGCACGGCGCTGGCCACCTGCTGGCGGATGGCCTTGTCGGGTATCTCCAGGCCGGCCATGGAGATCATGGTTTCCAGGCGGCTCAAGGCGTCGCGGGGGGTGTTGGCGTGGATGGTGGTGAGGCTGCCGTCATGGCCGGTGTTCATGGCCTGCATCATGTCCAGGGCCTCGCCGCCGCGCACCTCGCCCACCACGATGCGGTCGGGGCGCATGCGCAGGGCGTTCTTCACCAGGTCGCGCAGGGTCACCTCGCCGTGCCCCTCGATGTTGGGCGGGCGGGTCTCCAGGCGCACGATGTGATCCTGCTGCAGTTGCAGCTCCGCCGAGTCCTCGATGGTCACGATGCGCTCGTAGGAGGGGATGAAGGAGCTCATGACGTTGAGGAAGGTGGTCTTGCCGGTGCCGGTGCCGCCGCTGATGATGACGTTGAGGCGCGACTTGACGATGGCCTCCATCAGGCGGGCCGTGGCCGTGGTGATGGTGCCGATGCGGATGAGGTCGTCGACCTTCAGCGGGTCCACGGCGAACTTGCGGATGGACAGAGAGGGCCCGTCCAGGGCCAGAGGCGGGATCACGGCGTTGACGCGGCTGCCGTCGGCCAGGCGGGCATCCACCATGGGCGAGGACTCGTCGATGCGCCGGCCCACACTGGTGGCGATCTTGTCGATGATCTTGAGCAGGTGCTGGTCGTCGCGGAAGCGCACGCTGACCTTTTCCAGGCGGCCGCGGCGCTCCACATACACCTTCTGGGAGCCATTGACCAGAATGTCGTTGATGGTGGGGTCGGCCAAAAGCGGCTCCAGGGGACCCAGGCCCAGCACCTCATTCTTGATCTCGCGCACCAGGGTGTCGCGCTCGGCGGCGCTTAGGGGGTCGGGCTCGTCGTCCATCACCAGGCGGATGGCCGTCTCCAGCTCCTTCTCGGCTTGGCGGCCGGGGGTGCCGGTGAGCACCGAGAGGTCCATGCGGTCGATGACCTGGTAATGCACCCGGGCCTTGAAGTCATGCATGGCCTTTTCGTGGGCCGCGTCGGGGCGGTCCTGCTCCTTCTGGGCGTCCAGGCCGCCGCTCAAGGCCAGACGGGCGCGCAGGCTCATGACTTGTCCCCCTGGCCGTTGCCCACGGTGTTGGCCAGGGCGCGCACGGCCTTGCTCCATCTGGCCCGCGGCCACTCGCGCAAGACCGGCCGGCCGGCGTTGCCCGCTTCCATTATCACCTCGCTGTCGTTGGGCAGAAAGGCCAGCACCTGCTGGCCCAGCACGCGGGCCACCTCGGCGCGTTCAATGCAGCCGCGGGCGCCGTCGCGGTTGACCACCAGCGACACCTTGCTGGGAGAGATGCCCAGGCGTTCGTGCAAGGCCTGTAGGCGCCGCGCGCTCTTTAGACCCACCACCGTGGGCTCCACCACCAGCAGAATCTGGTGGGCGCGCTCCAGGGCCATGAGCGTTACCTCGTCCAGGTGGCTGGACAGGTCCAGGATCACCACGGCGTGGGCGTCGGCCAGGTGGTCCAGGGCCCGCCCCAGGTGCTCGGGTCCGATGGTCTCGGCGGCCACGGGGTCGCCGGGGGCGGCCAAGAGGCGCAGCCCCGGCGCCACCTCGGTCATGAGGCTGTCCATGAGCACCGCGTCCAGCCGGCTGAACTCGCTTACCACATCGGTGAGGTCGCGGGCCGGCTCCAGGTCCAAAAGGAGGGCCAGATCGCCGCCGCCCAGGTCCAGGTCCATGAGCGCCACGCGCTGGCCCAATCCTTGGCTCAAACCCCAGGCCAGGTTCACCGCCAGGTGGCTGCCGCCCACCCCGCCCTTGACCCCGGCCACGGCGATGACTCGGCCCGAGGGCTGACCGCTGACCAGGGTCAGGCGGGCCAGGCGCAGCACCGCGTCGTTGAACTCCTGGCTGGCGCCGGGCTCCACCAGGTATTCGCGCACACCCAGGCGCATGGCCTTCAAAATGGCCTCGGGGTCCTTGCTGGCCGACCAGGCCACCACCGCCGCCCGGGGCGCGGAGCGCCGCAGGCGTTCCAGCAAGTCGGCCAGGCCGCTGTTCTGGGCGTCGTATTCCACCAACAGCACCTCGGGCTGCTGCTGCACGGCCTTGCGCTCAAAGTCCTCGGCCACCGCTTCCAGGCCGGCCAGGCGAGCCATGGGCGCCGCGGCCACCAACTCGCGCAGGCGCTCGCCACCCTGACGGGTAAGTTGCAGGGCCAGTACTTGGGAGGCGCTGTTGTCGGTCATGGTCTTGGTTTCCTAGCGCACCAGGCTGGAGAAGGCGGCCCGCGCGCCGTAGTTGCCGCCGCCGGTGGAGGAGTCGGTGACAACCGTCTGGGTCTTGATGAAGCCATCAACCCGCTTTTGCGGGGCCAGTTGAACATCGGTGATGACATAGGTGGTGAAGCCCACCACCGCCGATTGGTTGGCGCCGCAGCCGACGTGGCCGATCACCGGCAGCGTCACCTGCCACTGGCCGTTGACCGCGTTGGCTTCGAAGCGGTCCTTGAGGTCCTGGAAGGTGTTGTTGCTCAGGTTGCCGTTGGTGAGGTTGATCTCGTCGCCCACCTTGAGGCCCGGGATGGGCAGGGTGCCGTCGACATACTTGTCCACGTTGGGGTTGTTGGCCGGCCAGGTGAAGAAGGTGGTCCATTCGCCGTTCTGGTCGCCGCTGCTGTGGAAGACTATGGGCTGTCCGTCCACGGGTCCGTCACCGTTGCCGATGGCCGAGGAAAGCACGGCGATGGGCAGGTCCACGACACCCGAGGGCACCTGGCCAGGGAAGCCCAGGAAGGCCGTGGACTGGGCGGTGAGCTCCACCTGCTTGAGCCCCACGATGCCGGCGAAGAAGGTATGGATGGGAGTGTTGGCGCTGTTGTCGCGGCGCACCTTCACCTGCACGCCGGTGAGCCAGTCGGGGTTGGTGATGCCCAGGCCGGTGCGGCTGGGGTCAAAGGCCCCGGTGCTCGAGTCCCAGTAGCCGATGGTGAAATCCGAGCCCAGGGGACTCTTGAGCGGCAGGTTTACCCCCAGGGCCTGGTTGGCCGCCGAGAAGGCCTGGGCGGTGCTCAGGGCGGTGCCGGGCTGGGCCACGGCAAGATTCTGCGCGTTGGTGCCCAGCATGGTGTTGGCCGCGGCCAGGGCGGCGGCGTCGGCGGCGTTTTGCAGTTGGGCCTTGGCGGTGTACAGAGCCCCCATGTCCACCGCCGCGCCCATGAGCCCCACCATGGCGGTCAGGAAGACCGTGAACAGCACCGCCGTGGCCGCCCGCTCCTCGTGGAGCAGCCTGCGAAGGTTAGAAGGCAGGATCGTGCCCAAAGCTGCCCTCCATGTCTTGAGGTGTGGCCGGCAGGGGCTGGCGCTTGGCGTTTTCTCCAGCCATCTTGCCCATGAGAAACAGGTCCCAGTCGCTGGGCTTGGTGATGCCCTCGGTGGGTAGCGGTCCGGCCAGGCCGGCCAGGCCCGGCTTGACCACCTGGGGCGTAACCTCGATGACCAGC
>JAKAGJ010000330.1 GCA_021815655.1 Deltaproteobacteria bacterium
TCACCAGGGAGCGCGGGGTTGCCTGCTTGAGTATCTGGCTGGTCTCGGTCATCTCCACCATGAAGGTGGAGCGGCCCCGGGCCAGGTCGTCCATGGCCCCCACGCGGGTGAAGATGCGGTCCACGATGGGTATCTGGGCGCTCTCGGCCGGCACGAAGGAGCCGGCCTGGGCCAGCAGCACGATGAGGGCCACCTGTCGCAGGATGGTGGACTTGCCGGCCATGTTGGGGCCGGTGATGATCAGCACCTGGTCCTGGCCGCCGAGTTTGAGGTCGTTGGGCACGAACTCGCCCTCGGGCAGCATCTGCTCCACCACCGGGTGGCGGCCGCCACTGATCAAGAGTTCGCCCTCGGCCAGCATGCGCGGCCGCGCATAGCCCCGGGCCAGGGCCAGGCGGGCCAGGCCGGCGAGCACGTCCAGGCGGGCCACGGCCTGGGCGCAGGCCATCAGGGGGCGGCTGTGCAAGGCCACGGCGTGGCGCAGGCGCTCGAAGGCCTTGCGCTCCAGCTCCAGGGCCCGCTCCTCGGCGCCCAGCACCTTGGCCTCCTGGTCCTTAAGGCCGGGGGTGAAATAGCGTTCGGCCGTGGCCAGGGTCTGCTTGCGGATGAAGTGCCCGGGGACCTTCTCCAGGTGGGCGCGGGTCACCTCGATGTAGTAGCCGAAGACCTTGTTGAAACCGATCTTCAGGGAGCCGATGCCCGTCTCGGCCCGCAGCTGGGCCTGCAGGGCGGCGATCCAGCCCTTGCCCGAGGAGGCCAGCTCGCGCTGCTCGTCCAGCTCGGGGTCCACGCCCGCGGCGATCACCCCGCCCTCGGCCAGGCTGCCTGGTGGCGATTCGCTCAGGGTGGTCCGCAGCAGGCGGGCCAGTTCCTCCAGGCCGCCCAGGCTGGCCAGGCAGTCGGCGACGAGCGGCGAGGCCAGCCCGGTCAGCTCGGCCATGAGCGCCGGCAGGGTGAGAAGGGCGTCGCGCAGGCCGGCCAGGTCGCGGGGGCTGGCCTGGCCCAGGCTGACCCGTCCCACCAGGCGGGGAATGTCGGGCAGGGTGTCCAGGATGTCCTGGGCCGCCTGCACGGTGAGCGGGGCCTGGGCCAGTTCGTCCACGGCCTGCTGGCGGGCCTCGATGCGCTCCAGGTCCAGGAGAGGGAAGCCCAGCCACTCCCTGAGCAGGCGGCCGCCCATGGGCGTGCGGGTCTGGTCCACGGCCTGGACGAGCGAGCCCTGGCGGCCACCACCGGCGATGGAGCGGAAAATCTCCAGGTTGCGCCGGGCGGTGGCATCGATCAGCATGTGGCTCTGCACCTGGTAGCTCTCCAGGGCCTGCACGTGCTCCGGGGCGCGGCGTTGGGTGGCCAACACCACCTCCCAGGCCATGGCCGCCGCCACCAAGGCCGGGCCGGCCTGCTCCCGGGCTTCAGAGGTGAGGCGGCCCTCCAGTCTGGCCAGGGCCTGGGCCGGGCTGGGCGGCCGGCCGGTGTAGAAGGAGCGGGGCAGGTCGGCCACGGCCGGGCCCAACTCGGCCAGCAGGGGCTGGCCGGCCTGGCTCTCGGCCAGCACCAGCTCGGCCGGCTCCAGACGGGCCAACTCGTGGGCCAGGGCCGGGCCGGCGGGCAGGCTGGCGGCCCGGAATTCGCCGCTGGCCAGGTCCAGATAGGCCAGGCCCAGTTCCTCCCTGGCCAGGTACAGGCTGGCCAGGAAGCGGTGGTCCTTGGCCGGCAGGCGCTGGGGGTCGGTGAACATGCCCGGCGTCACCACCCGGGTTATTTCGCGACGCACCAGGCCCTTGGCCAGTTTGGGGTCCTCCACCTGGTCGCAGACCGCCACCTTGAAACCGGCCTCCACCAACTGGGCCAGATAGTGGTCCGAGGCGTGGTGGGGCACTCCGCACATGGGCACCGGGTCGGGGTGGCTCTTGTCCCGGCTGGTCAGGGTGATGGACAGCACCCGGCTGGCCACCAGGGCGTCCTCGAAGAACATCTCGTAGAAGTCACCCATACGGAAGAAGAGGATACAGTCGGGCACCTGCTCCTTTAGCTCCAGGTACTGGCGGAACATGGGGGTGTCGCGCCCCGGGGCGGCGGGCTCCGCGGCGTCGGACGGGTTGGGGTCCGGCTGGACGGGAGGGGCGGCTGGCGGCGCTTTGTCAGGCTTGGGCATGGCTTGCTGTCAGCTTTCCTGGGACCGATGTAGAAATTAACATAGCAGGAAAGCTGGCTTTACGCCAGGGGCCCCGGCGGGGGTAAAGGACCGCCGGCCCCCTATCGCGGTCGGGCTGGCGGCTGTGCTAGGGCCGGCGGGGCGAGATGGTGTCCCACTGGTGGCAGCGGGGGCACTTCCAGGTGAGCTGATGGGAGATGAAGCCGCATTGGGCGCACTGGTAGCTGGCCCAGTCGCCGTCTATCTGCCCCAAGAGCTCCTGGTAGGCCTGGAGCACCGGCTCGGACTGGCCCCGGGCCAGCAGGATCTGGCCGCGCAGGCGATGGGCGTCCAGCATGCCCGGGGCGCGCTGCACGGCCAGGGTGAGGAGCTCCAGGGCCCTGTCGTCCTGGCCGTGGCGGTGATGGCTATTGGCCAGGGCCTGCAAGGTGGTGACGTCGCTGTTCTGGGCGTCGATCTCGCCGAAGAAGGCGGTGGCCGAACGTTCGCCCAGGGTTTCCTCGGCGGCGGCCACCCGGTTGATGACCAGATGGGCCAGGGTGGGGCTGATATGCACGGCCTTGCGCCAGACCGACAGCGCCTTGCGGCTGCGCCCCCGGGCCAGCTCCAGGTCGCCCAGATGCAGGTAGGCGTCCAGGCAGCCCTTGTGCACGCGGATGGCCTGGTCCAGCGCCTCCTCGGCGCGCTCCAGTTGGCCGGTGGCCATGAACTCCTTGCCCAGCTCGGTTTTGTAGTGGGCCAGCACGGCCCGGCTGTCCTGACCGGTCAGCTTGTCCAGACGCTTCAGGGCCTCGAAGGCCTTGTCCCACTCTCGGGTCTCCTCGTGCAGGGTCACGGTCTGGCGGCAGGCCTCCACGTGCTGGGGGTCCATGGCCAGGACCTCCTGGAAGGAGTCCACCGCCCGGTTGAAGAGCCCGCCCTTGCGGTAGTCCAGGCCCAGATCGTAGAGGGCCTGGAGGCGCACGGGAGGTGACAGGTTGGGCCGGGCGATGATGGACTGGCGGATGCGCACCGCCCGCTCGATCTCCCCCTTCTGGCGAAAGAGGTTGCCCAGCACCACGTAGGTTTCCACGGTGTCGGAGTTGAGGGTTACGGCCCGGGTGAACTCCTCGATGGCCTGGTCGGTGTGGTCGGCCATAAGGTGGGTCAGGCCCTTCAGGAAGGCGTTGTCCGAGGCGCTGCGCGCCGGCTGGCCCCGCTCCGGGGCCTCTGCCGCGCCACCGCCCGCCCGCCCGGCCAGCCAGCCCAGCAGGAAGGCCAACAGCCCCGCGCCAGCCAGCAGAAGCAGGTGCCAAAGGGTGACGGTGTGCTTCCAGAGGATGAACAGGGGTGTGTCCATGACTAGCGCTCGTGGCCTTGGCTTATGGTTGGCTGGCTGGTCAAAGCAATCACCGTTCCCGCGCGCGGCGGAAGGGGGCCCGGCGGCCCCCGCCTATATCTGGTTTTCCTCGCCTGCGGCCAGTGGCTCGGTCTTGGCGGCCAGGGGCGAGCCGGTTATGGGCAGGTTGCGCAGGGAGCTGAGCTCCTTGTTCAGGGATTCGATCTCCTTGTGCTGGACGCGGATGGTCTTGCGCAGGCGGAACCTCTCGGCCAGGCCCAGCAGGCTGGCCGCCAACAGTCCCACGAAGAAGGACAGCAAGATGACCAGATAGGTGGCGTAGGCCGCGGATTCGAACTTGATGAACATCAGGTCCAGGCGGATGGACAGGGGGTGGCCCAGGGCCTCCATGTTCTGCACCATGAATATGATGGCCAAGGCCACCACCGCCGACAACACGATAGCCTTCAGGTAGCTCATCGGCACTCCCTGCCAGGAAGGGTCAGCGTTCCGCCCGGCGACCGCCGCTGGACCGGCCGGGGCCGGCTTCTCGGCCGCCAGCCGGCCGTCAGCGCATCTCCCCGAAGAAGGGGAGGAGCTTGCGGTAGGTGGCCTCGATGTGCTC
>JAKAGJ010000331.1 GCA_021815655.1 Deltaproteobacteria bacterium
GCCGGGCCGGCCCGGTATGGGCTACTTGTAGACCCCGGCTCCGAAGTACAGGTTCTGGCCCGGCACCGCCTCCACGTAGGAGGTCTTGAGCACCGGCTCCTTGGACCCGGGCTTGGGCCAGTAGTATTCCACCCAGCCCGAGCCCTTCTCCTTGGCCACCTTCACGAATTCGTTGAAGAACTGCTTGCCCTTGATGTCCTTGAACACCGTTAGGTCCTTGTTCACCAGCTCGGGCTTGTAGGGGTGGGCCACCATGATGACCTTGTCCAAGGCCCCGGCCCAGACATAGAGTTCGCCCTTGGCAAAGGGGCCCTTGGGATCGGCGATGGCCTTGAGGGTCGCGTCGACGCCCTTTTCCTTGGCCATGGCGATGGCCTTCTGCACATCAGCCTTGGCCTCATCGGCGGTCTGGGCGGCCGCCAGGCCGGACCAGGCCAAGCACAGGGCCGCCACCAGGGCCAACAAAATGCCTTTCTTCATCATCAGCCTCCTTACGCTGCGGGTTGCGGGCAAGAGAGAGGCCGGTTGCTCGCGTGCCTGGCCCAAGGGGGCGGGGGGCCGCCCAAGGCCGTGGAGCCATGGCCCGGAACCAACCGAAACCTCCCGTGCAAGTCCGGGTCGAGGCAGGCATTGGCTCTAAGATCGAGGCGATACTGAGGTGAGGTGCCAATCCTGGCGCCGGGCGGGGTTGAGCGCCCGGCCAAAAAAGCTGGCCTTGGCCGCCGAGTGCCCGGGGGGCCTGACAGCCTCAAGGCGGGGACCCCGGTCCGCGTTAACGGCCAGCGGCCATTATGCCAAAAATTATTGGGCCGGTGGGCTGTTTTCTGCCGGGCAGGCATGAGGCCCCCTTCACCGCGCCGGCACCCCGCCGGCGCCACCTAGGGTGCGCGGCCCGCCCGGCCCGGGGCCGGGGGGCCGCGAAAGCTCCTCCTACTTATAGAAACCGCAGCCGAAATACACCTTGGTGCCCGGCACCCGCTCCACGTAGGTGCTCTTGAGCACCGGCTCCTTCTGGCCGGGCTTGGGCCAGTAGTATTCCACCCAGCCCGAGCCCTTCTCCTTGGCCACCCGGGTGAACTCCAGGAAGAACAGCTTACCCTTGACGTCCTTCATGCCCGACATGTCCTTGCCCTCCATCTGGGGCCTCTCGGGGTGGACCAAGGTGACGTTGGTGTCCATGTCGTTGACGAAGATGTACAGATCGCCCTTGAAGAAGGGACCGTTCTTGTCGCGGATGGCCTTGTAGGTTTCCTCCAGCCCCTTTTCCTTGGCCATGGCTATGGCCTTCTGCACCATGGCCTTGGCCTCGTCGGCGGTGGCGGCGGCGGCCAGGCCGCCGCAGGTGAGGGCCAGGGCCAGGGTCAGGGCCAAAATCCAGACTGCTTTCCTTCTCATCCCGTCCTCCTCGGCTTGCTGTTGACACCCATGCTTATGTGACACCCTGTGCCGGCGGAGGTTGGCGGGTTGAAGTTGGGAATAGGGAGAAGACTCCACCTGGGCCAGGTACGGGCAAGCGCTGGCCGCCCGGGGCGGGCCGGCCGCAAATAAAGCCTACTATATTGCGTGGGTTGGGGGGGCGTAAGCCTCGCGGCGCGGTGTGAGACCGGCGACGGGGAAACCGGCCTAGACTTGTCCACTACCGCGCTGGCGGATCCATCGGCATTGCAAATTGGTCCACAGCCGCTGGCTACCGCTGGCGTCCGCTCCTTGGTGTGCAAGGCCAGTCCCTTCGGGCAGGTTGGGCATTGGTGATAGTCTAGCACTTTCGGGTGCGTTACAGATTATTTTTTAACATCGGTGGGGCAAAGGGACGGGGTCCCTGGCGCTGGGCCAGGGACCCCGTGGGCTGGTCGCGGGCCGGGACCGACCCGGCCCATGTTATCTAGTGCTGGGTGAACTCGGCGTCCACCACATCGTCGGCCGGCCGGGGCCGGGCCTGGTGCTGGCCGCCGCCGCAGGAGCCGCCGCAGCCGGCCCCCTGGGCCGCCTGCTGGCCGCCCTGGCCGGCGTACATGGCCTGGGCCATGGCGTGACCCGCCGTCTGCAAGGCCTCGAACTGGGCCTCCATCTCGGCGCGCTGACCGCCTTCCAGGGCCTGCCTGGCCGCCGCCACGGCCTGCTCCATGCTGGCGCGCGTACCGGCGTCCAGCTTGTCCTGGTGCTCGGCCATGAGCTTCTCGGTCTGATAGACCAGGCTGTCCAGGCGGTTACGGGCCTCGACCTCCTTGCGCCGCTCGGCGTCCTCGGCCCCGAAGCGCTTGGCCTCGCCCACCATGCGCTCGATCTCGCTCTCGGAGAGGCCGCTACTGGCCTTGATCTCGATGGACTGCTCCTTGCCGGTGGCCAGGTCCTTGGCGGCCACCTGCACGATGCCGTTGGCGTCGATGTTGAACGTCACCTCGATCTGGGGCACGCCCCGGGGGGCCGGGGGCAGGCCCGTGAGCTGGAAGGTGCCCAGGGTGCGGTTATCGCGGGCGAATTCGCGCTCGCCCTGCAACACGTGCACATCCACGCTGGTCTGGCTGTCGGCGGCGGTGCTGAAGACCTCGCTCTTCTTGGTGGGGATGGTGGTGTTGCGCTCGATGAGCTTGGTCATCACCCCGCCCAGGGTTTCGATGCCCAGGCTCAGGGGGGTCACGTCCAGCAGGAGCACGTCGCCCACCTGGCCGCCCAGCACGCCGCCCTGGATGGCGGCGCCCACGGCCACCACCTCGTCGGGGTTGACGCCCTTGTGGGGTTCCTTGCCGAAGAACTCCTTGACGATTTCCTGCACCTTGGGGATGCGTGTGGAGCCGCCCACCAGCACCACCTCGTCCACGGCATTGGGCTTGAGCCCGGCGTCGGCCAGGGCCTGGCGGCAGGGACCCAGGGTGCGTTGCAGTTCATTCTCCACCAGCGACTCGAACTTGGCCCGGGAGAGCTTGACGTTCAGGTGCTTGGGGCCGTTCTGGTCGGCGGTGACAAAGGGCAGGTTGATGTCCGTCTCCAGGGAGGTGGACAGCTCCATCTTGGCCTTCTCGGCGGCCTCGCGCAGACGTTGCAGGGCCATGGGGTCCTTGGACAGGTCCACGCCCTGGTCCTTCTTGAACTCGCCCACCAGCCAGTCGATGACCCGCTGGTCCAGGTTGTCGCCGCCCAGGTGGGTGTCGCCGTTGGTGCTCTTGACCTCCACCACGCCGTCGCCCACCTCCAGCACGCTGATGTCAAAGGTGCCGCCGCCGAAGTCGAAGACGGCGATGGTCTCGTTCTTCTTCTTGTCCAGGCCGTAGGCCAGGGCCGCGGCCGTGGGCTCGTTGATGATGCGCTTGACGTCCAGGCCGGCGATCTTGCCGGCGTCCTTGGTGGCCTGGCGCTGGGCGTCGTTGAAGTAGGCCGGCACGGTGATAACCGCGCTGGCGATCTTCTCGCCCAAATAGTCCTCGGCGGCCTTCTTGAGCTTGCCCAGGATGAGCGCGCTGACCTCCGGCGGGGTGTAGGCCTTGCCGCGGGCCTCCACCTTCACCGCCTCGCCGGCCCCGCCCAGCACCTTGTAGGGCACCTGCCGGGTTTCCTCGCCCACCTCGGCGCCTCGGCGGCCCATGAAGCGCTTGATGGAGTAGACGGTGTTGGTGGGGTTGGTCACGTCCTGTCGCGTGGCCGCGGCGCCCACCAGGCGCTCGCCCTTGTCGGTGAAGGCCACCACGCTGGGGGTGGTGCGGCTGCCTTCCTCGTTGGTGATTACCTTGGCCTCGCCGCCTTCCATGATCGCCACCACCGAGTTGGTGGTGCCCAGGTCTATGCCGATGATCTTTTCGTTGCCAGACATCGCAAAATCCTTTCGTTAATATTTAGCCACGCCCGTGGGCGGGTTGATTTTTCGCTTGGCCCCCGGCGGCTGCTTGCGCGGCGGCCAACAGGGCCTTACGTTCCATAAGGTAAGAACGCCGACGGCCCAGTCAAGTCCGCCGGAGGTTGAGACTTTTTTTCCGGGGGAGGCCAGCGTATATTGGTTTCAATGGCTAGACCACGCCGGCCGCGCCGATTTTTTTTGACCGTGGCGCGGCTTTCGGCGCCGGTCCCGGCCCCAGTCAACCCTACCACCTGCCGCTAGCAAGGA